>JAGOIB010000165.1 GCA_017995875.1 Saprospiraceae bacterium | reverse complement strand
AACGTAACAACCAGAAAAACTGACTTATTCATGATGATTGGATTTTAGGTTAAGGTATAATGTCAAAGACGTCAAAAAAATGGAGAGGTTGCATGTACCACTCTTTTCCTTTTCGGTTGAGCGCTCTTGCCAATGTCGCTCCTACGGAGCTTGAATGATTTTCATGGTTCTTTGCTACCAACCTATAGCCCCGATGGGGCATTGATGTGCTAGTATTGATATCCTTCGAATCAAAGAATAATCTGTCTCCTGACATTACTCTATGCTATATACTCTATTCGCACTATGCTCTATGCTCTATGCTTCTCCCCGCAGCCGCTGCTCATAAAGTGCACGTCTTTGCGCCATCGTCATGTCAAACGCATCCCTGGGCAGGAAATACCTTTTTTCTTCTTCCTCTTCTTCAATGACAGGCTCAGGTATCTCATCTGTCTCAATATCCTTGCGATAGAACCACGCAAGGATTATCCCGGCAATGCCGCCAAATAAATGACCTTCCCACGAAATACCTTCTTTACCAGGAATGATGCCTTCAAATAATCCCGCATACAACATCAGAATGATCAGTGCCAGGATGATAGACTTGAGATTTCTCCTGAAAATCCCACTCCAGAATACAAGAGACACCATACCATACACGACCCCACTCGCTCCAATGTGATATGAATTTGGCTGAGCGAATATCCATATCCCAAGTCCTGACAAGAAATACAACCACACAATACTGCCCAAGGCAATCCTTGGATAAAACCAAAAGAGAACAACGGAAAGCATCAGGAACGATACCGAATTGGAAAAAAGATGCTCCCAGCTACCATGAATCAAGGGTGTGAAGATGATTCCAGGCAATCCTTCAACATGACGTGGAAAAACACCAAGAGTGGTAAAATCGATACCGGTAGCCCTTTGCACGATATGTATAATCCACAGCAGGCAAACAAACACAATAGGTATTCTCAGCCTTCTAAGAAATGCAGAAGAGGTCTGTTCCATCTTACTCCTTTGGATATCTTCTGACGACTATGCGGATAAATTCTTCTGCCATTTTTATCCGTTCAGGTTCTGACCATTTGAATTGTCGTGCCGGGCCATTCATCAATAATTTTTTTGCCTCCGAAAAAGAAGACAGTGCATTCAATTGTGTGCAGGTGGCATCAAACAATCCCTTATTTCCCCCAAACAAATCATTGAGGGTGAATATCCGCTCATTGAGCCCCATGCCTGATTCAATACTTTCAATAGGGACATGACTAAACCTGCTGGGCATGTCTTCACTTACAGGCATGTCAAATAGTTTCTCAATCGCTTCCACGGCATCTGTTGGCAACGGAATTGGTTTGTAAACAGGAGTCGTTTCTATGACAGGTTCTGCTATTGGAAAATGCACAGGCTTGGGTGGCACGATAACAGGCTCAGCCACCGGAGTTGTAATTTCTACCGGAATCTCTTTGACTTTAGCAATGACGGGGTCAGGTGGGACATATCTTACCGGTTCCACTTTCGGTGGCTCAGGAATATACACTGGAGGTGGCTCCACAAAATGTACTTTAGGCGCAGGTGTTTCTACCTGCCTTGGCAAATCCGGTACATGCTCATTTTCTTCAGAGGTGACAGCATCGTAGAGTTGGATGATGTAGGATTTCATCAGATCCTTTTCCAGCCGGGACAATTCATTCCCGTTTCCATTTTCCAGAAAAGCCTGGATTTTTATCAAAAGTCGCTGTGCTTTAGTCAGATTCATATGTATTCGTTATGTTATGCAAGTTAGTTTGTCTGTCTTGTATTATGATATCAGGGCGGTTAATATTGTGTGAATACCACAATTTTCCCTACCGGGAATGATGGAACAAATAGAACAACGCATCTTTGCAGCCCTATGTTTCTGGAACCATCATTTTATACGCAACGCAGAGGTTGGATAGAAGTTATCTGTGGATCCATGTTTTCGGGCAAAACCGAGGAACTGATCCGCAGGCTCAAGCGTGTCAAGATCGCGGAGCAGTCTGTAGAGATTTTTAAACCGGCCCGCGACACGCGTTATAGTATTGATGAGGTCGTCAGCCATGATGCACGATCTATTCCATCACGATCGGTGCATACTGCAACTGAAATTCTTGAGGTTGGGTCCCAGATCGATGTGATTGGCGTTGATGAAGCCCAGTTTTTTGATCATAAACTGACCGCTGTTTGTGAAGAATTGGCTCTCAGGGGACATCGTGTGATTGTGGCAGGCCTGGATATGGATTTCCGGGGCAGGCCATTTGGTCCTATGCCAGAACTCCTGGCGGTGGCAGAGTATATCACAAAACTACATGCCATCTGCAATCATTGCGGCAATCTGGCTACCCACACTTATCGGTTGACAACGGATGCTGAGACCGTGGTCCTGGGAGAGAAAGATATCTACGAAGCCCGTTGCAGGCATTGTTTTAATGAGGGGAATATTTTGAAGTTGAAGACGATAAGAGGTTAAGGCTTGCCCGGTTTACCCCTAAATCCCCTGAAAGGGGACTTACCATTCGAATCGATAAATCGTCTGGAAATTCGATAACAGGCTGATAAACAGTTTTACCCACCGCACCGATCCACCCACCTCATTCAAATTTTCTAAAACCTATTTAAGTCCCCTTCAGGGGATTTAGGGGCAATCAACGAAATGCAAGTCCCTTTAGGAGATTTAGGGACAAACAACGAAATGCAAGTCCCCTTTCAGGGGATTTAGGGGCAAAACGCCTTCGCCTCAGCCTTAGCCTTTTTTATAACTTTGTGCCCTTAACCAACCTATTCATGGCCAACTTTAAGCCAATCCGCAACGCCCTGATCTCCGTTTATCATAAAGAAGGGCTCGAATCCATCATCAATCTACTCCATCAACACCATGTCACCATCTACAGCACAGGTGGCAGCCTGGATTATATCAAGGCATTGGGTGTCGAAGCCCTTTCGGTAGAAAGCCTGACCGGATATCCTTCTATCCTCGATGGCAGGGTCAAAACCCTCCATCCCAAGATATTTGGTGGTATCCTCGCCCGAAGAGAAGAAAATCACCTCTCTCAACTTGCCCAATATGAAATTCCACCAATAGACCTGGTCATAGTAGATCTCTATCCCTTTGAAGAAACAGTGAAGTCAACAAAAGATGAAGCTGCTATCATCGAGAAAATCGATATCGGTGGTATATCCCTGATTCGCGCTGCAGCAAAGAATTTTCATGATGTGGTCATCGTCCCATCTAGAGAAGACTATGACAGCTTGCGATTTATGCTCGAGACCTTAGGGGCGAAAAGCGATCTGGAAAACCGTCAGCGATTTGCCACAAGGGCCTTTGGGATTTCGTCCCATTATGACATGAAGATTTATGATTACTTCAATGCATCGGGCGAAGATCTGAGTCTGAAAATATCTGCACATTCAGGTATGCCTCTGCGCTATGGTGAAAATCCTCATCAGGAAGCAGTCTTTTTCGGTACACTCGAAACCAACTTTTACAAACGCGCCGGCAAAGAACTTTCCTTTAACAACATAGTCGATGTGGATGCTGCCGTTTCACTCATGGCAGAATTTAAAAATGCAGAACCAACCTTCGCCATTCTCAAACATACCAATGCATGTGGTGTTGCGACACGCAGCACCATTCAACAGGCGTGGAAGGATGCACTGGCTGGTGATCCGGTCTCCGCATTTGGTGGAGTACTTATTAGCAACCGCCAGATTGATCATGACACAGCAAAAGATATTGATGAGATTTTCTACGAAGTGCTCATCGCTCCGTCTTTCTCAGATGAAGCCTTGGCTGTATTGAGCGCAAAGAAAAACCGGATACTTCTCCAACTCCACACTTATCCACAGGCACAAAAGCAAATCAAATCATTACTCGATGGTTTTATCGTACAGGATGTAGATCGTATAACCGAAGACCTCGACACCATCAAGGAAGCAACTAATAAAAAACCATCAGGCCAGGAAATGCGGGACCTGCTATTTGCAAATAAAGTGGTCAAACATCTCAAATCAAATGGTATCGCCCTCGTAAAAAACAATCAGCTGCTTGGCATGGGTTGCGGACAAACATCAAGGGTAGATGCACTCAAACAAGCCATCAACAAGGCAAAAACATTTGGCTTTGACCTGCATGGTGCCGTCATGTCTTCCGAAGCTTTCTTTCCTTTCCCGGATTGTGTTGAGATCGCACATCAAGCCGGCATCACCGCCGTCATCCATCCGGGCGGATCTGTCAAGGATCAAGACAGCATCGATTATTGCAACAAAGCCGATATGTCCATGCTCATCACCGGCTACCGCCACTTTAAACATTAA
>JAGOIB010000164.1 GCA_017995875.1 Saprospiraceae bacterium | reverse complement strand
GTACATCCCCGCTTCCACTGATGACCACATCCAGATCATCATCCACATTCACTTCGGCACTACCACTACCGGAAATACGTACATCACAAAAATCCGTATTGATATTGAACGCATTGATCCATCCACTACCTGTAATGTTGAAATCTGCATTGTCAACAAATCCTTCCAGGTGCATCGATCCTGATCCTGAAACAAGGACATCCAGATTGTCGACATCAACATACATATCAATATCACCTGAACCATCGAGAAAAAAGTCCATGGCCCCGTTTTGCTGGAATTGACTTTCACCATAGATATAGCTGCTTCCGAGGGATTCCAGTTGACTGAATTCAGGGACATATATTTTGATAACCGTGTTGCCATGTATATGACCATGTTCTTCAATAATCAGTTGGCCCTGGTCTGCGAAAACATGAGTATCATACACATCACGTTCTTCCCCCGTAACAATAACCTGGAAATATCCTGCCTGAATGATCCTGACATCCGAAGAAGTTTCGAGCCGGATATATTCAAAAGGCAGGGTATCATAGGCTACATCAATCACACGGGTACCATAATCGTCATCGCAGGATGACAGCGCAGCGAAGATGGCAATAACCAGGAGAGCATAAATATTTTTCATGATGGGTAATAGTTTGGTTTTATAACCTCAAAATTAAAGTCAGAATACGTTTGTGCTTATTGTGAATGTGTTAAGCTGTAGAAGAAAGTAGTTAAACTGTGTTAATAAGCCTATTGTCATTACCTTTGCGCGCCTAAAAGGAAACAGATGGGTAGGATATTTGAAGTTCGCAAGTCCAGTATGTTCGCCCGGTATGACCGGATGGCCAAGCAATTTACCCGGATAGGTAAGGAAATCGCGATTGCGGTCAAAGCCTCCGGACCCGACCCGGACAATAATTCATCTCTCCGGCGCGCCATGCAGAATGCCAAGAGCGTCAACATGCCCAAGGACAAAGTCGAAGCGGCCATCAAGCGCGCGATGGGCAAGGATATGGCCAATTACGAAGAGGTGATGTATGAAGGCTACGCCCCTCATGGAGTAGCCGTTATTGTCGAGGCTGCTTCAGACAATACCGTAAGGACAGTAGCCAATGTACGTTCTGCTTTTAATAAAGGAGGAGGAGCACTCAGCACCAGTGGTAGTGTAAGTTTTCAGTTCAATAAGATGGGCGTTTTCAATCTTGCCCCGGAAGGGTTAGATGCTGATTCGCTTGAGTTGGAATTAATTGATCATGGTTTGCAGGAGATGGGAGAAGGAGCTACTGAAGATGGAAAGGAAGTATTAGTGGCCCGCTGTGGTTTTTCCGATTTTGGCAATCTCCAGAAGGCATTGGAAGACAGAAATATAACAGTTGTCACCTCCCAATTGGAGTGGATCCCGACCACTACGGTTGAACTACCGGATGATCAGGCAGAGGAAGTGTTGAAACTTGTCGCCCGTCTTGAGGCAGATGAGGATGTCCAGCGTGTGTTTCACAACCTGGCTTAATTCCCTTCAGAAAATAGCCCACTTTAAATAAAAACTGGTGCCACACCTAGGTGTGGCACCAGTTTTTGGGGAGGAGAGGGAGATTATTGAGCTAAGAATTTTTGCTGATATATTTTATTATTTACCTGTATTTCAATCAGGTACATTCCTTCTGACAATGTGGAAAGATCTATTTCGTTTGTAAAAATCTCCTCCTTCCATTTTACCTGGCCCAGGAGATTAACGAATGACAAAAGGGCACCATCACGTAATGATTCACCATCGTTTAAAATCAATGTCAATTTGCCCCTGGCAGGATTTGGATACACCAATAAATCTTCAGTATTTATTTCATGGACAGCATCAATAAACACAACAATTGCATTTGACCTGGCTACACAACCTGTTGTATTATTTGTTACCACCAGCTCATACGTCCCTCCTTGCGTTGGCTGATAGGTCGATGCAACAGCACCGATGATTGGAATGCCATCCAATAACCATTGGAACAGACCTTCAGACTGATCACTCGTTAATAAACCATTGTTATCAACAATCATCACATCCGATACAGATATAGGGGTGGTGTTAAGTGTTAGTTGGCCTGTCACACTTCCGCATGCATCTTTACCAATGATGCTGACCTCACCTTGACCTGCACCAACGATCAATTGAATGGAGGAGGAATTTGGATTTCCATATACAAGCCAATCCGATGGAAACGTCCATTCAAAAACATCAACATCAGATGATGCAACTTCATACGTGACTGTATCACCTTCACATGGTGTCATATCGCCGGTCAGGTTTGAAATAGCGGGTTGAAAAGTGCAGGGTGAATATTTTACAATATTTCCACCTACACCTGCAGCCCAAACAGTCTCTTTCTGAGGAACAGCATAGATCCCAAACAATACTTCAGGGGATTGATGATCAATGGTCCATGTTACTCCACGATCATTCGTGCGAAGTATGATTCCGGCACCTGCACTCCCTCCAGCGATCCAACCGGTATCCGGATTTGTAAAGGATACACTGCGCCAAAAAGTTTTGTAAGGAAGTTTTTCGGAAAACCATGATCCGCCTCCGTCGGAAGTATGCCATATGGTATCGGTAAAATTGGAGGCAACTACCCATCCTTCTTGTGGCGTGACAAAATGAATATCCTCAAATTGATTCTGATCATCGGCATACACCAGGTCCCATGTACCTCCGCCATTCGTTGAATGCAATATTTGTCCAAAGTATCCACAAGCCCAACCCTGCCCTAATGTTGAAAAATCTAAACCCAACAAGATGGCAGAAGGATCATTATACACTTCGTCCCATTGTAATCCTCCATCGAGTGTCCGGAATATTTTTCCAGACTCATTTACTACAACGGCTGCCTCAAGATTGGGCGTAACTTCTATATCTGAAATACGTCCAAGATTTTGACCGATTGGAATCCAGTTTGCACCCTGGTCAAGAGATGCAAAAACGTTTCCGGATGCTGATCCGATGGCCATAGTCTGTGCAGTCAACATTGATGCTCCGAAAAAATTCTCATTTGTGGCAAATGGAATTTTTTCCCAGGACGCCCCACCATTCGTTGTGCGAAGCAGGGTGCCATCCGATCCTCCAACAATGCCAATGTCCTCATTAAAAAATGAAGGTTGGAACAAGGTTGCCTTTGAATTAGGTATCTGATCTGTCCAATCAATACCAAAGTTGGCCGAATAAATGATGGACGTATATTTACCTGCAACCCAAACTTTGCCTTCATGATTGGCATAGATACTGGTCGTCTTATTGCTGTTGATGATAGCCGGATCGATCTCCTGCCAGAAATCACCACCATCAAGCGTGTAAAAAATGAAACCATTATTCTCACATGCCCACAATTCATTTTCATTGACAACATACAGGTCGAGTATGGAATTTACAGGGTTGTCATGTAAAGCTGTCCATGTAAATCCACCATCCGTAGTCTTGTAAACAAAGTCCCTCGAACCAAGAAAGCCTATCTGGTCATCAATCATTTCGATGGCCGAGATTACCGGATGCTTCAGCGGATCACGGAGATTCCATGATTCACCTCCATCGGTTGTGACCCAAACCTGATTATTTTCAAATCCACCGTATTGGACCCATCCGTTCTGCTCACTGGTAAAATGACCGGCAGTAATATTGGTACCGGGCATGTTAAATTGTTCCCATGTCTGTCCATCATCAAAACTGCGTAAACCGAAATCTGAATTATGTACTATAATGGTACCATTGGGCAATGCTTGAATTTTATAGATGACCTGTAATGGATCATCATAAGCCTTGTCCCAGGTCTGGCCCCCATCTCTGGATACAATCAGGTCGTAGCCACCTGCAAACAATAGTTGGCCTGATGTGCCTGGCACAACAAGCGCAGCCTGATACCAAAGACCTGTTGGAGGTATTTTTCGAGGAACCCAGGTAAGACCTCCGTTGGTTGTTGTGAAGAGGGTATTCTGATCGCCAACTGCCAGGCCAAATACTCCATCTAAATCGATATCCTCCATCTGTGCTAATTGAGGAAAGGGGTTTTGTCGAACCCAGGATTGACTGTTCAGCTCAATGAAAAGACAGAGAAGCCCCAGGAGTGTAAGGAATGGTTTCATATGAATTTGTTTACCGACGATACTTTTTATCTTAATTATCGATGTCAAAATTCGCCAACAAAATCCTGATTTTATTCACCTGAAAGGGTGAGAATGATCTGAAAAACAATAAAAAAAGACAGTGTGGCACACCTAGGTGTGCCACACTGTCTTAACAAATTGTCTTTGAGCTTCTTAGAAGTACTTTTAACACTTTTTCAAAGCATAAAAAAAGGG
>JAGOIB010000039.1:3244-16288 GCA_017995875.1 Saprospiraceae bacterium | reverse complement strand
GGCGTGGGTGAGATTTTCGCAAATGACTCCTTCTATGGCTATGTAAAAGTTTCGGGAAAAGCGGATTTGGTCTCCGGTGGTCGTTACCGGCCATTGACCATTGCCATGTTTGCTATACTATATTCTTTTGTTGGTCAGAATCCATTCCTGTTTCACTTTATTACAGTTTTACTGTTTGCACTTACTTGTCTGCTACTCTACAGGACACTGCTTTTGCTCCTCCGTAAATACAATGGGCAGGGATATGCGGAAATGCTTGCATGGATGACTGCGGTTTTGTTTGCTGTCCATCCGATACACACAGAAGTGGCTGCCAATATTAAAGGCTGTGATGAAATCGTGACGATGCTCGGTAGTTTGGGTGCATTATTTTTTACATTGCGGGCAGTTGATACAGGAAAATCTAAATATGGGATTTTCGCGGCCTTATCACTCTTCTTCGGACTTTTAGCTAAAGAAAATGCCGTTACGTTTCTTGCTGTCATTCCCTTGGCTCTCTATTACTTCAGAGGCATCACCTTAAATCAACAGATCAAAGCCGGAATACCTCTCCTGGCTGCGTTTGGATTATTTTTTATAATCCGTATGGCTGTTCTGCCGGAGCTTTTTTCTAAGCCACCTATGGAGTTGATGAACAATCCCTATGTGAAATGGACGGGCGATCGATGGGTTGACTTTACCGGTGGCGAAAAATATGCCACGATCATGTATACGCTGGGTCAATACATAAAACTACTGATTGCTCCGATCACTTTGACACACGATTATTATCCCCGGCATGTTGGCATCATGCATTTCAGTGATTTCAGTGTTATCGCCAGCCTATTATTGCATTTAGTATTAGCAGGTTATGCTGTTTGGCGGTTATGGAGTGGTAAGCGTGATGTGATTAGTTTTAGCATCCTGGTGTATCTGATTACTTTGAGTATTGTATCCAATGTGATCTTTCCTATCGGGACCAATATGGGTGAAAGGTTCTTATTTATGCCTTCGATAGGTTTCTGCCTTGCGGTATCATTTCTTTTACTTCAAATGGCCCGCGCAAAGCAAGGGATCAATTTTCAAAAGACATTGTTGCCTTTAGGCATACTTGCAGTTGTGGTTCTAGCATTTTCAATAAAGACGGTTTTGCGCAACCGTGACTGGTATGATAACAAGACCCTGGTATTCACAGACGTGTTGACTTCACCCAATAGTGCCAAGGTTCAGGCTGTGTGTGGCATGATTACCTGCAATGAGGGGATAGATGAAAAAGACTCTGTCAAAAAAGAGGAACTTTTACGCCGTTCTGTAGAATACAATACCCGCGCACTTGAGATACATCCAACGCATAAAAGTGCATTGTTAAACCGTGGAGTATGTTATTATCATTTAGGCATGTATGATGAGGCCATTGCAGATCAACGGAAAGTGGTCAACTTAGCGCCATCTGATCCAAAAGGCCGAATCAATCTTAGTATGGCCCTTGGCGGCAAAGGAAAATATTTTGAGGATGAAAAACAGGATTTAGATAATGCGCTTAAATCGCTGACAGAATCGATTACCCTTGACAGTAGTAATGAAGAAACCATGTGGCATCTTGGTACCGTCAATGCGAAACGTGGAAACAATGTCGAGGCGATCAAATGGTTCACAAGACTCACCACCATAAGACCCAACGATCCCACAATTTGGGGTGGCCTGGAATGGGCATACAACCTTGCAGGTGATACCGCTAAAGCAGCGGAATGCAAGCAAAAAGCCGCACAATTGACTCAACAACCAAAGGAAACAAAATGAAAAAACCTAAAGGCAAACCATCAACCTCTATCAAATCCAAAACCAGGGACCAGAAATCTTCAGGCGTTGGAACAGGCGGGAAAAATACCCAACTGGAATCCATGATACTATATGGTTGTCTGGCAATTGTTTTACTCTTCATTACCTATCTGCGTCTACGATTGTCAAGTTTTCCACTGGAGCGGGATGAAGGTGAATATGCGTTGATGGGACAGATGATCCTCAAAGGCATTCCTCCCTATGAGATGGCGTATAACATGAAACTCCCCGGCGTGTATTACATGTACGCGTTGCTCATGTCTATTTTTGGACAGACAGGTTTAGGTGTTCATTTGGGTGGATTGCTTGTTAATCTCGCCAGTACCTTTATGCTATTTCTCGTAGGAAAAAAACTGGCCAATGGTTATCTGGGCCTCATGGCTGCTGCGAGTTATGGCTTAATTTCATTATCCCCGGGCCATCTTGGATTTGCCGCACATGCGACACACTTCATTGTCCTATTTGCTGTTGCCGGGTTGCTGACATTACTCCACTTTATTGAAAAACAAAAGTGGTGGTTACTTGCCCTCAGTGGCTTTTGTTTTGGGCTCTCCTTTATCATGAAACAACAGGCTGTGTTTTTACTGGTCTTTGGGATGCTGGCGCTTGGCCTTACTGAGTTGCAACGCAAACCGGTTGAACTAGTCAAAACTTCTTTGCGCCTCGCTGCTTATGGGCTATGCATGGTATTGCCCTATTTGCTTGTGGTCCTGACGGCAAAGCTGAACGGATCATTTGATCAGTTCTGGCATTGGACTTATGAATATGCAGGTGAATATGCCGGCATCAATACACTTTCAAAAGGAGTAAAAAGTGCTGCCGATATCTTTCCGAATGTTACAGAAGGAATGCAGTTATTCTGGTGGCTTGGACTTACCGGTTTAGTTGCTTTGTTTTTCACAGATGCCATTAAACCATACCGCTGGTTGATTTTTATGTTTGCGATTCTATCCTTTGCTTGTGTAGTGCCAGGGTTTTATTTCCGCAGACATTACTATATTGTCTTTTTACCGGCATTAGGATTATTGACAGGCATCAGCATGATTTTTTTAGGTGAACAATTTAAGAAACACAAATTATCCATGCTTTCCGCTCTGCCGATGGTGGCCTTTGTCCTCATGGTCATACACAGCCTGTACATGCATCGCTTTTATTTTTTTGAGGTTCCCACGGAGGAATTGTGCAAAGTGATTTATTCTCCAAACAACCCATTTGTTGAATCCGTAGAGCTTGGCAAATATTTGAAAGAACACACTACACCAGAAGATAAAATCGGGGTGCTTGGCTCTGAACCTCAGATTTGTTTTTATGCTGATCGATTACCTGCTACCGGCTATATATATGCTTATCCGTTGACAGAAAATCAGCCTTACAGCAAAGAGATGCGCCAGGATATGCTCACCGAGATTGAAGCTTCTAAACCTAAATACCTCATGTTTATAAATTCAAGTTATTCCTGGGGGGGCTCATCGGAAGCAGTCAAGGATATCACTGAATGGTATACGAAGGAACAGGCCAACTACAACATGGTCTGTATCATTGATCTGGATCAAAAAGGAAAAGGTACATGGGTATGGGGTGAAGAGGCAAAGACCTATAAACCCAAAAACGCTTCATGGATTTGGGTACATGAGCGAAAACCAGTGGAATAAATCACTTTAGCGCCTGGGCTGCCTGGATCACATCATCACCAACAGTTGCGCCCAATTGTTTTGCCAGATCAATATCACGCATGGCTTCAGCTTTGTTGTTTAAGGCTATCCAGCAGCGAGCACGATTGATAACGTATACAGCATTTTTAGGATTGATCTGAAAGGCTGCATCAAAATCAGCCTTGGCTGCTGAGTAATCCTGCTTTGTGTTGTAATAGATGATACCCCTGTTGGCCCATGCTTCGGCATTTTTAGGATCAAATTCGATTGACTTGCTATAATCGGTTAAAGCTTTGTCCTGCTGACCTAGTTTATCCTCGACAAATCCGCGCAAATAATAGCCCTTCCCTGTTGTTGGATAAAATTTAACCATTTGCTCTGCGTCCTTTAGAGCTGAAGCAAAATCTTTCTTATGAATAAAAATGATTGTTCGATTCTCCAGCGAGTTAGCATGTTCAGGTTTTACATCTAAGGCGATGTTGTAATCCACAAGTCCTTCATCGTATTTTGCTTGCTTAGTCACCAGATAATTGCCCCGGTTTGATCTGGCTATATAACTTCTTGGATATGCATCAATGGCCTGGGTCCACAAGGATATACTATCCTTCCAAACGCGCACTTGCTTATTGGATGCAATGGCAAATCCTAAACCAGCAATCACAAACAATCCCAAAACAATATTTTTTGTAGCGGGAGCTAATGAACTCTTTGCCCAAAACATGGCTAGCGCAAAACAAAGTCCGATGTAAGGGACATATGTGTAGCGCTCAGAGATGACCGAATTTCCAAACGTCAATAACTGCAGCACCAGCGCAAGATTGACAGCAAAAAATCCAAGGCCAAAAAGGAGATTCTTATTCTTCCTGAAGTACAAGGCAATAGCGACAACCACCGGGCCTAAAATCAGCGCGGGGTAATAGGATGCCGGGATCGTAGCTGCTGCGGGAAATGGATGCAGTGTGGACAGAGGAAATGGCCAGAACAACCGCTTGATATATTCACCAAATCCATAAAAGGCAAAAACAAACCTCTGCCATACAGGGTAAAATTCAGGTTGTGCGATGGCTTTTTCGGATTGGATTTGCAACGCTACCAAACCAAAAATCAAAGCCAGGATAAAAAACGGAATTTTCTCCATCCATACCTTCTTGTCTTTCAATGACCGGCCTTTGTACCAATCAATAAGCAACATGACGACCGGCAAAGTAACTGCGGCAGGTTTGGATAAAAGAGATGCAATAAAAAAGAGCATGGTCAGTCCATACTTTTGCCATCCACTTTTCTGAAGATACTGCAGATAGGAAATCAACGCCAGCAAAAAGAAGGCTGTATACAGGACATCCTTTCTTTCACTGACCCATGCCACAGATTCTACATGCATGGGGTGTATTCCAAAAAACAAAGCAGTAATGGCCCCAACCCATAGATTGTTTTGCGAAAGTTTAAAGGCAAAGAAAAATACCAATCCAGTATTTATAATATGAAGCAGCCAATTGACAAAATGATAGGAGAAGGGTTCCAGCTCCGATGCCTGATAATTTAAAGCCAGGGTCGCCATTGTTAAAGGGTGATAATTAGAAACAACGGGCTTTGAAAAAATCCCTGCCCAGTCGGGACCACGCAATAACATATTATCAATCACGTAAAGTGGATCATCCCAGTTAGTAAACTCATTGGAAAACATAGGCAAGAAAACGATTGCCGTAACAAGACAAGCGCCAAGAGCCCAAAGCCATGGTTTACCGGACAATGTTGCATTCGATTTACGTGCTCCTGAAGTACGAGGAGATTGTTTTTGCTGTTTTGATTTGCTTTTGCTCATAATGTAACTCTTCCTTCCTTAATGCCTATTCATATGAAATTCCTTCGAGCTTATTTGGCTACTCATTCCGGAAGTGCTCTTGCCGCATTCATGAGGTCATCATTTACGTCAACCCCCAGTTGCTTTGCCTTTTCGAGATCCCGCAATGCTTCGGCTTTCTTCCCAAATTTAATCCAACAACGGGCGCGGTTTTTATAATTTATTCCTTTACTTGGATCGACCCGGATGGCATAATCAAAATCCTCCTTGGCACCGGGAAAATCCTGAAGTTTATTGTAACGCAATATGCCCCGATTGCTCCATGCTTGTTCAACAAAAGAATCTATCCGGATGCAGTTGTCAAAAGATATCAGTGCTTCTTCAGTGTTGCCCAGTGCATTCATTGAAAGTGCCCTGAAGAGATGACCCTGGGCAATTCGAGGTGCATATTTGACGAGGCTGTCAGCATCTGCAAGTGCTGCAGGGAAATTCTGTTGATTGATATAGATGGTAGCCCTGTTGATCAGCGAAAAACTATCGTTGGGTATAGCTTTCAGGGCAATGGCATAATCCGCGAGTGCTTCTTCATACTTGGCTTTCTTGGCAGCAAGGAACTGCCCGCGGTTAGAACGAGCCATATAACTGTCAGGATAAGTCTGAATCGCATTCGTCCATAAAGACTCTGCATCTTTCCACACCTTCACATGTTGGAAGGATGAGAACGCAAATCCTAAACCTGCTAATAATATCATACCAAGAACTCCCTTCTTTAGATTTTCCTGCAGACCACTCATTTCCCAGATCATCGCTATTGCAAAAAACAAACCGATGTATGGAACATACGTGTAGCGCTCGGCAATGATCGCATGGCCAAAGGTTAAGAGCTGCAATACCAATACGATATTGAAGGCAAAAAAACCAACACCAAAGAGGATATATTTTTTATTCCTGAAATACCATGCGAGTGCAAGAACAACAAGGCCTATTACGATCATAAAGTAATAGGATATCGGTATGGTAGCTGCCTCAGGAAATGGATGTATGGCAGACAGTGGGAAGGGCCATACAATTCGTTTGATATACTCACCAAAGCCATAAAAACTGAAGACAATCTTTTGCCAAAAGGGGTAATAGGATGCTTCTGCAAATGCCTTTGATGCTTCCTGATAGCGGATGGTCATCAAGCCAAAAATCAGGGATAAAATGAAAAAAGGAATTTTTTCGAGCCAGGCTTTGCTTTCCGTCAATGATCTGCCACGATACCAATCCATCAATAACAAAACCAATGGCAATGAAACAGCAGCCGGCTTTGAAACTAACGATAAGAAGAACATGATGAAAGCGATGACGTAAAGCTTCCAGGTTTGCTGACGGATATACTTGTCATAGAAAATCAAAGAGAACATGAAGAAAAAAGTAAAGAGAACGTCCTTACGTTCGCTGGCCCAGGCGACTGATTCAACGTGCATGGGATGAACGCCAAACAATAGGGCGGTAATCAAACCGACCCAAGGCTTCTGATCTGAAAGTTTGTACGCGAAATAAAAGACCAGCCCTGTATTGGCAATATGTACCGACCAGTTGACGAGGTGATAGGAGAAAGGTTCTAAAGCTGATAGCTGGTAATTCAATGCAAGGGTTGCTACTGTCAGGGGATGGTAATTGGCCATCAGGGGTTTTGAAAAAATGGATGCCCAATCCGGGCCGCGAAGGAATGGATTGTCAGTGATGTAGAACTGGTCATCCCAATTGGTAAAACCATTGGAAAGCATAGGGAAAAAGGCGATGGCTGTGATGGCGCAAACACCTATTATCCATGGCCAAATATTCGGGGAAGATGACTTGCCGGTTTTCCTGGCCGATTTGGGTTGCGAAGTAGAATTTGGCTGTTTTCGTTTGTTTTTGCTCATAAATGCCTGCTGAATTGACGTGAAAGGTAGAAACTGTGCTTAATATATTGGGAAGATTTAAAGTATATTTTGGTTTCAATCACCTGTATGGCAAGCAGCTATTGGTTCCTGTCACTTCTGTGAAGATTGTTCAGTCATGACCTCGAGGGAATTTGTAGTAGTAAAAAATCAGATTTTTGACCAATCTTCGCAGTATGAGATACATACTGAGCTTCCTCCTCTTCATTGGCTGTGTTTACAGTGGTATTGGCCAAAAGGAATTTACAGTAGCTTGTATTGCCTTTTATAACCTTGAAAATCTCTTTGATACACTTGATAGTCCTGATACGGATGACCTTGAATTTACCCCAAACGGGCCTAACCTTTACGATTCACATGTGTACTGGGACAAACTCGGGCATCTTTCAAAAGTGATTGGTGAAATTGGATTAGAATTCACGCCTGATGGTCCTGCCCTATTGGGTGTTTCCGAGATTGAAAACATCACTGTCCTTGAAGATTTAATCAAACAACCTTCTATTGCTTCCCGAGGCTACAAAATCATACACCAGGACTCCAAAGATGCGCGAGGTGTTGATGTAGCCCTCTTGTATCAGCCAAAATATTTCACTCCGGAGCAAGTTCATTATTATTCACTTCCTACCAATGATCCGGGAGATACCGTCAAGTATTCAAGGGATATATTGATTGCGATTGGCATGTTTAATGGAGAGCGCATTTCTGTTTCTGTCAATCACTGGCCTTCACGTCGTGGCGGCGAACAAAATACTGCACATCTGCGAAATGCTGCTGCTGCCTATAACCGTCATTTTCTGGATAGCCTGGTGAACAATAAAATTGTTACCAAATCCATCGTTATGGGCGATCTCAATGATGATCCTATTAATGACAGTGTACGTAAATACTTGCGTGCCGGCAGAAAAATGGAGATGATGGGGCCTTTGGATATGTACAATCCAATGGAGGACTTTTATAGGAAAGGATTGGGCACCACAGCCTATCAGGATGCGTGGAGTTTATTTGACCAGATCATCCTGAGTAATGATCTCGCGCAAGAAGGGTCCGGTTTTCATTTTTACAAAGCTGTTGTTTTCAATCCGCCTTACCTGACGCAAAAATCAGGCACCTTCAAAGGATACCCTTTACGAACCTATGCGGATGGCGTTTATGCAGGGGGTTATAGCGACCATTTTCCGGTATACGTGCTTTTGGTCAAAGCAAAGACATGAAAGAACCCTTGCTACTGGACAAATCCTTCCAGGATATTCTTCAACAACTCGAACTCCAGAACGACCATTTCTTTATCACCGGGAAAGCAGGAACCGGAAAATCCACTTTATTACAACTCTTCAGAAAAACTACACACAAAAAAGTTGTGGTGCTCTCGCCTACCGGAATATCTGCGTTGAATGTTCAGGGCCAGACCATACATTCCTTTTTCCAGTTTCCTCCGAGACTCATGCAACATGCAGAAATAAGTCTCAACCGGCGATTGGTTAACCTATTGAAAGCCATTGACGCTATTATCATCGATGAGATATCTATGGTCAGGGCAGATGTAATCGATGCCATAGACTTTTCCCTAAAACTTCACCGGCAATCCCATCAGCCTTTTGGCGGATTGCAAATGCTTTTATTTGGTGACTTGTTTCAACTTCCTCCGGTGGTCAGCAGTGCGGAAGAGAGAGAATATTTCAGCACCGTATATACTTCTGCCTATTTTTTTTCCGCGCATGTCTTCAAAGGGCCGGTATCCTTACAGATGATTGAGATGACGAAAGTATACCGTCAAAAAGAGCGGAATTTTATACGCCTTCTGGACAATATACGGACGATGCAATTTGATTATGATGACCTGGATAGTATAAATGAACGGTATATTCCGGATGCCCATATAGAAGAACCTTACCTTACGCTTTGCAGTACCAATGCGGCAGCACAGCAAATCAACAGCGCACACTTATCGGCGCTGACGACTTCTTCGCACTTCTATTCAGGGGAGGTAAAAGGTGATTTTAATCCAAAGATATTTCCCACAGATTATACGCTCGAACTGCGTGTGGATGGACAGGTCATGTTGATCCGGAATGACCCTGAAAAGCGCTTCGTAAATGGAAGCCTGGCTACTATCGTGGCACTTGAAGATGAAAAAATCACAGTACGGTTGACCTCCGAGGAAGGGAAAACGGAAATCTTTGATGTGCCAAAGATGACCTGGGAGACCAATCGCTATACGATTTCAACCGAGGCGGATAATGCAGTAAAAACAGAAGTGATCGGGAGTTTTATACAATATCCAGTGAAGTTGGCATGGGCAGTAACCATCCATAAAAGTCAGGGAAAAACGTATGACCGTGTCGCCATAGATCTTGGACGGGGAGCATTCGAACATGGACAGACATATGTGGCGCTAAGTCGCTGCAGGACGCTGCAAGGTGTATTCCTCAAGAAACCTTTGACGCCGAGAGATATCATGGTGGATGAACGGGTCACGGAGTTTTATGAGCAAATGCGGCTTTGATTTGCTCAGGACAGATAAGCAATCTGTATTAATACACGGCTTTCAGGTATCCCCTTCTGAACTTTTCTCTTGTTGCATCTGTCGCAACAGATAAATACCAAGCCATCCGCTCAATACATCAATCAATGTATGAATCATGATGACCAGCAACAAAGATTTGCTCAATACATATATACCTGCAAAAAGCATAGCAAGGAAAAAGATTTTAATCATGGATATAAATCCCTGATAGCCATGCAGAAAAGCAAATAGTGCAGATGAAATAATACAAGCTGTCAGTATTCCTTCCGGTGTGTTGCCAGCCCAAAAGATGATATAATGGATAAGATAACCACGGAAAATTATTTCCTCCCCGATACCGGCTGCCAAGGCGAGGAATACGAAATGGAATAATTCTCTTCCGTCTGCAGGGACGAAACTTAGGGCCGCATGTCTTTGCTGAAAAGATTTCTTACGCCATCGGCGCAAGCCATATTGAAAGAAGATATCAAGTGCATAAAAACAAGAGATCGCCAGCAATAACAATGAAACAGGAGTATTCCATTCCGCCCAGGTAATACCAAGTGCTGACAATGTCCGTCCGGGTAATCGCCAGATAGAAATGACGATCAGCATGAAGACGGTGAGTAAAAGTGCATTGCCGTGATACAGCCCTATTTTATCTTCCGGTTCCAGTTGCATTTCTTCTGTTGAAAATTTGCCGGAGGTAAAAGAAAGTACAGGGGCAACAATGCAAATAAAAGCTGCTACCACATGGTCCAACAATTTCATTTCATAAAAAACCATTTCCGGAAGCAGCATGTACAAAAGTAGTCATTGCTAACCCGATGGATGGTATATTATTGTATCTTAGCCCGTACAAAATAATCGCCTTATGACCATTTCGAAAAATCGTCTTCAGCGGAAAGTACGTGATCACAAACAGGAAAAACGGTTTTTTATCGTCCTCGGAATTATAACCGTCTTGCTTATTGTGGTCCTTTATGCCGTCTACGGTTAAACCATCTTTTATTGAAACTTAATCTTGATATTGGCATACCCAGCCCTCCCGGTTGGATTGAAGCGGTATTGGCTGATTTTAACTCCTTCCTGCAGGATCATGCTGATTGCGAACGAAAAGCCTCAGCTACCGCAATGAGCCTCGTAGCAAAATATCCAAACAGAGTTGAAATCATCCCGGAACTGATCGAAACAGCCGTTGAAGAACTGGAACACTTTCAGCAAGTATATAAGGTGATGCAGTCTAGGGGAATCCAACTGGCTCATTCCATTCATGAAGACCTTTACATTAAGGGGTTGATGAAAAACCAACATGATGGTTTGGAAGAACGCTTTCTTGATCGCCTTTTGATTGCTTCTGTCCTGGAGACCCGGGGTGCAGAACGCTTCAAGCTCGTGGCAGATCACCTTGAAGATGCTGAATTAAGTAAGTTTTACAAAATGCTGTGGGTATCCGAAGCAAAACACGGTCACATCTACGTAAAAATGGCGCTCCATTATTTTCCTGAAGAGAAAGTATACAAACGCCTGGCATGGTGGGTTGATAAAGAAGCTTCCATCATCCGGGACCTTCCTCTCAGGCCTGCACTCCATTGATTCAAAACCGTCTTTATTACTTCGCCAATATTTTATTGGAAGCCATTGGTTTGCCTTCAGAAGATGCTGAAGTCTTCAACTTATAATCAAGACAGGCTTTTACGAAAGCAACAAATAAGGGATGTGGTCTTTCAACAGTACTTTTTAGTTCAGGATGATATTGTGTCCCAAGGAAAAAAGGATGATTATCCAATTCCATTACTTCAACGAGTTTGGTTTCCGGATTAATACCGGAAGCAATCAATCCTTCTGACTCAAAGTCCTTGAGGTATTCATTGTTGAGCTCGTAACGATGGCGATGGCGTTCATAAATAAGCGGAGATTGATACGCCTGATAAGCCAGACTACCTTCCTTGATTTCACAAGCATATGCACCTAATCGCATGGTGCCGCCTTTCATTCGAATATTCTTCTGATCCGGCATCAGGTCAATGACCGGATGAGCTGCATCAGGTTTCATTTCTGTGCTGTATGCATCTTCGAGGCCCAATACATTCCTGGCAAATTCAACGACTGCGCATTGCAATCCAAGACAAATACCGAAAAAAGGTATTCCATTTTCGCGCAGATAGGTGATCGCATTGATCTTTCCTTCAATACCCCGCTCACCAAACCCAGGGGCTACTAAAACACCATCGAGATGGGCCAATGCTTCACCAACATTATCAATTACTTCAAGAGCTTCTGCGTGGATAGGTTCTACTTCAACCTTACATTCATTTGCAGCACCTGCATGGACAAATGATTCGTTGATAGATTTATAAGCGTCGGGAAGCTTATTATACTTTCCAACCAATCCTATGCGTACGGTGTTCTTTGGTTCTTTAAGCTTTTTCAAAAATGCTCTCCATGCTGTAAGATTTGGCTCCGTCGTCGCATCAAGGTTCAATTTGGCTAAAACAATCTTGTCAAGATTTTCATCCTTCATCAGCAAAGGCACATCATAAATGGTCTCTGCATCCATCGCTTCGATGACTGAGTGCCTGTCTACATTGCAGAATAGTGATATTTTTCTTCTGATATCATCTGTCAGTGGATGTTCTGTTCTGCATACAAGAATATCAGGCTGATTTCCGGTTTGAAGAAGTTCCTTGACACTATGTTGCGTTGGTTTAGTCTTGAGTTCACCGGCAGCGCTCAGATAAGGAATGAGCGTAAGATGAATTGTAATGGCATTGCCATGTCCAAGTTCCAGTCTAACCTGGCGGATAGCTTCGAGATAAGGTAATGATTCAATGTCCCCTACGGTACCGCCTATTTCAGAGATGACGACATCATATTCTCCGGTTTTGCCCAAAGCCCTGATCCTCTTTTTAATCTCATCCGTGATATGTGGTACGACCTGAACAGTCTTACCCAGGTAATCCCCTGCCCTTTCCTTATTAATAACGGTTTGGTAGATCCTTCCTGTGGTCACATTATTGTCCTGGGAGACCGGTTTGCCAAGGAAACGCTCGTAATGGCCCAGGTCAAGATCTGTCTCAGCGCCGTCATCTGTCACATAGCATTCTCCATGCTCATAGGGATTGAGTGTACCGGGATCGACGTTGATGTAAGGATCGAATTTTTGGATTGTCACCGATAAACCCCTGGCTTGCAGAAGTTTAGCTAAAGATGCTGAAATGATTCCTTTTCCGAGTGAGGAGGTGACACCACCCGTAACAAAGATATACTTGACCATGACATGTGGAATTTGCTACGGGGTACAAAGGTACATCATTTAAACCGGGAAACGTTAAGACTTTT
>JAGOIB010000039.1:1437-3144 GCA_017995875.1 Saprospiraceae bacterium | reverse complement strand
CTATGGTTGAAATAGGCTGGTACGGCATACTCCAGATTTTCGGGGCACTTGCACTCTTTATTTTTGGCATGAAAGTCATGAGTGAGGGTGTCCAGCGTATTGCCAGCATTCAGCTAAGGGATTCGTTGCAAAAGGTGACGCAAAACAAGATTTCTTCTTTTCTGACAGGTTTCTTCACTACCGCTGTCCTGCAATCAAGTTCAGCTATCACCGTGATGACCATCAGCTTTGTCAATGCCGGGATTATTTCTCTCACTGCGGCTGCCGGAATCATTATCGGGTCCAATGCCGGGAGTACCGTGACGATCTGGATGGTTACGATATTAGGATTTGAGTACAATCTTTTCAGGATATGCCTTCCCCTGATTGCTCTGGCGATGCCATTCCTGTTTATCAAGAATGGAAAATACAGGCATTGGGCTGAAACTGCCATTGGCTTTTCAATACTGTTACTTGCCTTACAATTTCTGAAAGATGTCGTTCCGGATTTACAAAAGCATCCGGACCTTATGTATTTTATTTCCGATCTGGGAAATCATGGATTCCTTTCTATCATCCTATTCTTATCGATTGGAATTCTTCTGACGGCCCTGATCCAATCTTCCAGTGCTTCCATGGCATTGACGCTGACGATCTGCCTGAATGGATGGCTTCCATTTGATATAGCAGCTGTAATGGTACTGGGGGCCAATATCGGTACAACCATTACCACGGAAGTGGCCTCATGGGTTGGCAATACAGAATCAAAAAAAGCCGCCAGGTTGCATGTAGTATTTAATGTCCTGGGGGTTATGGCGTTTCTACCCTTCCTGCCCTTTATCCTTTCTTTCATCTCATGGATCATGGTCTATTGGGTAAAAACAGGAAATCCCTTTCTGGACAGATGGGCTATGCCTGCCGGGCTGGCTATATTTTATTCTTTATTCTATATTATCTGCTCCATCCTTTTTCTTTCCGTAATGCCCTGGTTTATTCGGGTTGCTTCGCGCACCGTTAAACCGAAATCGAAAGATTCAGGACAATTGAATTTCATTGATACCGGTAGTAATACCGCTGATTTATCCCTTCCTATTGCATTGCAGGAAATCATTCAACAATGCCAACGCGTTAAAAATCTCAATATGATGATCAACAAGATCATCAACTTCACTACGGAAGCTGAATTCCAGGAGCATATGACGCATGCAAATGAGTATCTCTCCAAACTCCTGCTGAATCAAAAAGCTACTAACCAGTACCTGATCAGTATGGTGGAGGACAAGAGTTCACTGATTACGTCCAAACAAATCAAGAGCCTGCTGAACATCAATCTGCTGATTGACCATATACGCGTCAAATATGAAAATATCTACATCCTTTTGGCAGAGAAAAGAAAACAACGAATCTGGTATGGCCCCATTCAGCGTTCTATTCTATTGCACAGGATCAATGATGCGGCAGTGATGTTGCAGCGCAGTATCCAGATTCTCAATACCGGCTCATTTAATAAAAACACCTGGAAAGGACATGCCTTTGATCTTAAGGAGAAAAACCAGGATTATATAGATTATGAAAAGGAAATGATGGAAGAACTTGAACGGGGGGAAATGAAACTTCCATCCGTGGTCACCTATTACCGGATGGCCCAGTATATGGACAGTATCAATGAAGGATTAAGAAACATTCTGGCAGAATTACAGGATGATTTGGAAGTTAGTAGTTAGAAGT
>JAGOIB010000039.1:0-1337 GCA_017995875.1 Saprospiraceae bacterium | reverse complement strand
AATCGTAGATCGTAAATCGTAAATCGTAAATTGGATTAATGCAGATCAACCCAACCTTGTGTGTTGATCAAGGCAGCAACTTTGAAATCAAGGTCATTTGAAGCTGAAGGAATAAATGTGCCTGTTCCTGAATCAAAAGAAAACAATGAACCGCCTGTATGTTCACCTTCGGGTAATGTGTTGCTTTGAAGTATACCGAGAATATCGGAGGATACTATCGTTGGTTTCAGGATAAAGTGGTAGACCTGGGTATTACTGAGAAGAAATGTTGGTGCATAATTGACGGTATTCAATCCCAGTGAATTGATGGTAATGATCTTCTGGTCAAAAAAGAAACCTGTTCCGGGTGTGTCCCCTTCATACAATTGAATGGTCAGTTGAAAGCCAGGTGAAAGGCTACTGACATTAAACGAAAAACTTTGGAGGTATCCCGGAAATTGGGGTGTAAATGTTTGCGCAACGTATTCGGTATTGACGCCATCATCCCCGATAAAATAGGTAGCCATAGACACCTCACTCAGCGCAACTGTAGCTGTGCCGGAATCACCGGCAAAGCCCTGGAATTTTTGCAGATCCGTATTGTAAATCATCATACCTTCTGAAGCATTCAATGCATCGCGCTCTTCGGTAGTCATCCTGGGCAACAGAAATGCACCGGTTGTGGATTTTATTTCGAGTGCAGCATCCGGATTGATGGCAGGGGTGCCGATTGATACGTGATTAGATGTTTTATCAAAAACAAACTCCGCGTCTGCACCGGTATCACCATTGTCGTTAAAAATAACTTGCCTGTTGTCTCCTTCAACCAATCCTGCAGGACCTTGCGGGCCCTGAAGACCAGTATCTCCTTTATCACCCTTTTCACCTTTCAAGCCCGGCGCTCCTTGCGGTCCTTCATTTCCCTGATCACCTTTATCGCCTTTTTCCCCTTTCTCTCCTGGTGCTCCGGGATTGCCTGGATCACCTTTCTCACCTTGAATACCCTGTGGTCCGGGAACACCTCCATTGGCTGCATACAAGGCATAAGGAACACTCAATAATTCGCTCGTTCCTGCTATAGAATAATTAGTTCCTCCATCCGGATCCGTTTCTGATTTTATAAAATATGGACCTGCAGACCAATCAATACCAGCAATGGACCCATTGACAACGGTACCTCCACCTATTTGCAATGTAGCCAGGCCATTTGTATTTGTACTGATAGCATGCGTCTCGGAAAATACAATCGGTCCAAAAACGGAACCCTGATGAATACTGATTCTTACACCGACATTCTTGTCTGCCACCAATTCATCAGCAGCATTCCGGATGACAGATTGATAACTCATCTTAAATGG
>JAGOIB010000163.1 GCA_017995875.1 Saprospiraceae bacterium | reverse complement strand
GAAGCAAGGGTATTTTTAAATTGACGAATAACAATTGACGATTTACGATTTACGATTGTCAATTGTGAGACGTGAATCGTGAGACGTGAGACGTGAGTTTAGTTTTGTACATGTCGTCAGGAGACGACTTACATAATATTACAATAGACAAGATTTCTATGATCTGTCGTACGCGGGCGTAGATACAATCTACGCCCAACAGTTGTTCTTTTTTATTGATAAAAAAGAATCTTTAATGGTGAATGTGTCGTGAGTCTGACGTCTGCGAGTCTGACGTCTTAAGTCTAAAAGAAAATGTCAATTGTAAATCGTAGATCGTCAATCGTCAATCGTCAATCGCACGAGGTGTTTATTTCTTTGTGCCATTCAGGTAGAAAAGCAGATCGGGGTATTGCTTGGCGAGTTCTGAAGTAGAGGAAGCAGGGACTCTGATGCCATTGACATAGGGGATAATCTTTGCATCAGGAAAGCCCATGCCCATCATTTTGGCAAGTGCCTTTTCTGCTTCTTTATATGTAGGGAGCATCCCGGCCATGTACAGATAATTGCCTTGACTATTATCTACTTCGATAAACATTTCTCCGACGGATTCGAGATCCTGGTTTTGAAGGATCTGAGAAATGGAAACTAATTGAATACTATAATACAATTGACTCCGTAATGCTAAAAATTTCGTACCCTTTGGATCCTTGATATTTTCCGGAACCTGGATTTCTTCGATATGAATGATGACCGGTTCGTTTTCAAAATTATGCAAGTTGATTTCAAGACGTTGATTGAGTTTTTGCTGTACAGGACTTGCGGATGATCCAGCAGGTTGGGCTACCAGCGGGAAGGATGAGCCATAACCTTTCAACATCAAACGATCTCGCTTGATGCCTTTGCTGACCAGGTATTCAGCAGCTTTTTCAGATTTCTTAATGGAGAAATAGAGGTTGAACATTTGTTGGCCTGATGATAATTCGAAGCAACTCAATTCAGCAGTGATTTTTGGATAGATCAGCATCAGGTTTGCCAGCAGATCAAGTTTTTTATTGTTTTGAGGTGTCAATACTTCTGCATTGGCATCCAGGAAGAGATGGGAAACAAAATACTCCTTTACTTCAACCGGATTTCCGGAAGAGGCTGCAGTACTTCCATTGTTGTTGCCCATCAACAATAACAGCTGATGGAAAGTTGGAACGGCTGAAATATGCTGGTGTGCAATGAGAGGTTGTTTAAAAAACACACGGTAAATATCTTTTTCACCATAGCCTTCCTTTCTATCTGAGCTTACGTAAGCGGTCATTCCATCCGGTGAGAGAACCAAATGCGTATCGTCTAATGGGGAGTTGATTGGAAAGCCGGCATTATCAGGATGCGACCAGGTGAATGAATTTGGATCAAAGGATGCGCTGAAAACATCAAATCCACCCATGCTTTCGAGATTGTTGGATGAATAAAATAGTGTCAAGCCATCTCTTGTCAAAAAGGGATAGCGCTCATCATAAAAAGAGTTGATGGCAGGGCCGAGATTTGAACCTTTACTCCAGACACCGTTTTGAAACATCGAAATGAAAATGTCATATCCGCCATAGCCTCCCAGTTTATCAGAAGCATAAAGACAAATGGTATCATTAAAGAAAATCAAGTCGGCGCCTCTCTGGTTTGGATCGAAAGGACCAGGGAAATTTCCCCGACCAATTTTACCCGCAGCTGTAGAAAATGTATCTGTACGTATGGTAAATGATTTTCCAACGGCTGTGAGGTAGTACAGTATTTGCCCATCATTGGTGAAACCATAAAGCTCATCATAGCCAGCTGTATTGATCTCCTGTGGAAGTGGCGTTGGTGTAGTCCATCGTCCATTGATAAGAGATGCAGTATAGATGTCAACATTTCCATTTGGTCGTTTGGCACGTTCGATATCTTCCCGGTCTGAATTGAAATAGATCTTATCAAGCGTCGTAGGACTGGTACGAACACCAAATTCTTCAAATTGGGTATTGATGGTCGTACCCGCATTTTCGACATAGGCTCGCTCTTCGGCATACTTGAGACGAGCACCATTAGCACATCGAATAATTTCATCTTTTACCCATGGGACCAGGTCATCCTCAGGCTTGCTTCGCTGGAGAAATTTTTTATAAAGACCTATGGCGTCATCAAACTGATTTTTTGCCTGGAAACATTTTGCATCATGCAGGAATACAGCAGGGTTGGTTTTGCCTTCATTGATCAGTCGCTGAAAGATTTTGGCAGCACCATCTACATCATTGATTTCGTAGAGACAGACGCCGATTTTAATCTGCATCTCTTCATCCTTTGAAGACTCCAATCCCCCCTGTCTATAATATTGCAGTGCTGTGCGGTATTGACCTGATGCATAAGCCTGATCACCCTGCCGCTTAAGATTACCAGTACCTTGTGCGCAGATGGAAAAAGGAAAAACCAGCAATAGACACAACATACATGCAGCAAACGGAATAAGATGAGTGTGGGTATTTGGAGACACAGGCGGTTATGGTTATATCTCCCTTTGCGGATCAAATGCTTCAAGATAATCAGCCACCTTGCGAAGGAATGAACCACCTAAAGAACCATCAACTACCCTGTGATCATATGACAAAGACAAGAACATATAGTGTCGTATCGCAATGAGATCTCCATATGGTGTTTCGACCACACCCGGTTTTTTACGGATAGCACCTGCTGCCATGATCGCTACCTGAGGTTGGAAAATAATCGGTGTGCCCATGACATTGCCAAAGGTGCCGACATTGGTCAGTGTGAAAGTACCGCCCTGGATTTCTTCAGGTAATAGTTTATTGGAACGAGCCCTTAATGCGAGGTCATTGACTTTTTTACTTAAGCCCATCAGATTGTAACCATCCGCATTGTGGATCACAGGTACGATCAGATTTCCTGATGGTAATGCGGCTGCCATACCGATGTTGATATTTTTCTTCACCAGGATATTGTCTCCATCGACGGATACATTGATCATCGGATAATCACGTATGGATTTAACTATCGCTTCAATGAAGATCGGTGTGAAGGTTATTTTCTCGTTGTATTTTTTCTGGAAATCATCTTTTACTTTATCACGCCACAACACCATATCGGTTACATCTGCTTCGACAAATGAAGTCACATGCGGAGAGGTGTGTTTGGATCTTACCATATGCTCCGCAATCAATTTGCGCATACGGTCCATCTCAATGATTTCAACCGAACCATCTGAACTGGTGGAAGTAACCTTTGGAGAGACCACTTCGGTTTTAGGTGCTGTGATTGATTTAGTTTCTACAGGTTGTTGACCGCGTGTTTCCAGGTAGGAGAGGACATCGCTCTTAGTTACCCGACCTTCATGGCCTGTTCCGGAGATCTGGTCAAGTTCTGCCTGACCGATACCCTCAGAGGAGGCAATATTTTTTACCAGCGGAGAATAGAATCGTCCGCTTCCGGTCGATTTTACCTGAGTGGAAGGTGTAGATGTAACAGTCGGGACGTATGGTACGGTTGGTGTCTTAACCGGCGGTGGGGCTACAGGTGTTTCCACAGCTTTTGGTGCAGGAGGGGGCGGAGAGGCTACTTTTTCTTTTGCAGGTTGTTCCGGCTTGCCATTTCCGGCGGATGCTCCGGCCTTTGCTTCGGTGGTAATCACTGCAATAGCCTGACCAACAGGGACTACCGCATTTTCTTCAAAAAGGATTTTCTCGAGACGCCCGGCGACAGGAGAAGGGATCTCACTATCTACCTTGTCTGTAGCTATTTCGAGGATCGTTTCATCCAGGGCAATCATATCTCCGGGTTTTTTAAGCCACCGGAGGATCGTTGCCTCCATGATACTCTCGCCCATCTTGGGCATTATCAGGTTAAAGTCCGCCATAGCCGCAAAGATAAGCAATGCCGAGGTTAGGCTTTTCAGTCCTTTACAATTTCCCTGATCTCCTGTAAGTTATATGGCTGCTCACTTCTGAAAAGAATTACGGCCGCTATCCTATCCCGCATTAAATTTATAGCCACAAACCAACCATTCCCACCAAATGAAAGTCACCTACCGTTTTTTGATTCTCCTGTCCTTTTTTGCCACAATCATCTCCTGTAAAAAGAGTTTCGACTCCACAAGTTTTACCCAGGAAGAAATCGGACGTTATATCGCTGCCAGAGTGCCCGCCGTTATTGAACCGGAGGATCCTGTTCGCATTCGGTTTTCAGTTCCTGTGGATACCGCTCATACGGATGCCATTCTCTCTTTCAACCCTGACACAAAAGGAAATGCATATTGGGAAGATGAATTAACGCTCGCTTTTGCCCCTGAGGACAGATGGCAACCCGGTAAGGATTACCAGGTACAGGTCAATCTTGACAAAGC
>JAGOIB010000162.1 GCA_017995875.1 Saprospiraceae bacterium | reverse complement strand
ACCTATCTCGGTGTGCGGGAATATCCTGCCATCGATCCTGCCGTCATCAATGTCAAGACAACCTATGTAGGGGCTAATCCTGATATCATAGAGCAGCAAATAACGGAACCCCTCGAAAAAGTCATCAACGGCGTACAGGGCGTAGTCAATATCACCAGTACAAGTACACAAGGCGCGAGTAATATTACTGTTGAATTTGAACTGGGTGTAGATCTTGAGCAGGCGGCCAATGATGTTCGTGAAAAAGTATCACAGGCGATTGGTTTTCTTCCGCAGGATATAGACGCACCGCCAACGGTTACCAAATCGGATTCGGATTCGGATCCTATTGTTTTTGCACAGATACAAAGTCAGACCAAAAACCTGATGGAGCTTACGGACTATGCAGAGAATGTTGTGCAGGAACAATTGCAAACTATACCAGGCGTCAGTTCCGTAAATATTTTCGGTCGCAGATATTCGATGCGCCTTTGGATCGATCCTTCCAAACTGATTGCCCATCAATTGACCATAGCGGATATTAAAGCAGCTCTGGACAGAGAGAATATAGAACTCCCCGGAGGTAAAATTCGTGGCAATGAAACACAGCTTATCATCAAGACCTATGGAAAGCTCACTACAGAAACAGATTTTAATGACCTGATCCTCCGGGATGATCAGAACGGTGTTGTCCGTTTTAAAGATGTGGGTTATGCGTTATTGGCCCCGGAAAACGAAGAAGCGGCATCCTTTAGAAATAATGTACCTTCTGTCAACATGGGAATTGTCGCTCAGCCCGGCAGCAACCAAATCGAAATCGTAGATGAAATCTACAAGCGTCTGGAAAGTATCAAAAAGGACATGCCTGCGGATATCGTGCTGGAAGTTGGATATGATCGTACCACCTTTGTACGTAAGGCTATATTTGAAGTAAAAGAAACATTGATCATCGCTATCTCTTTGGTGGTCATTATTATCTTTTTGTTTTTCAGGGAGTGGACGATTGCGCTAAGGCCGTTGATTGATATCCCGGTATCACTGCTTGGCGCTTTTTTCATCATGTACATCATGGGCTTTTCCATCAATGTGCTGACGCTGCTTGCTATTGTTCTTGCTACCGGACTTGTCGTTGACGATGGAATCGTTGTGACGGAAAATATTTTCAGGAAGATGGAGCAGGGCATGAATAAATACAAAGCGGCACTGGAAGGATCAAAGGAAATTTATTTTGCGGTTATTGCTACCTCATTGACGCTTGCCATTGTTTTCCTACCGATTATTTTTCTTGAAGGATTTGTAGGAAAATTATTCCGTGAGTTTGGAATCGTCCTTGCAGGTGCAGTACTTATCTCTGCGTTTGTATCGCTCTCCCTCACCCCCGTGTTAAATATTTTCCTCTCGCGCAAAGGCGGGCATAAGCATTCGAAATTTTATTTGTGGACTGAGCCCTTTTTTGTGGGCATGGAAAACCTGTACAAAAGAAGCCTGAGTGCATTTATGCGTATGCGATGGATTTCGCTGGTCATGGTAGCCGCATGTGCAGGCATTATTTTCTTTTTAGGAAAACAGATTCCATCAGAACTTGCGCCCATGGAAGACCGGAACAGGTTGAGGGCAAGCGTTACCGGGCCCGAAGGAACTGATTTTGATTTTACGGAAGCTATTACTAAACAGATATCGCAGGAACTTATGGATTCGATTCCGGAAAGATCGGTTGTCCTTGCATTTGCGCCAACCTTTTCCGGCAACCAGGGAGCCAATGCATCCTTTATCAGTATAGGTCTCAAAGAACCAGAAGAACGAGAAAGATCGCAAAATGAAATCGCGCAGCAAATGAGCCGCATGTTCAAACGCTATACCAGTGTACGTGCGTTTGCGATTCAGGAACAAACCATTTCGGTAGGCCTTGGAAGTCGTGGTTCATTTCCGGTTCAATATGTATTGCAGCACCTCAATTTTGATAAACTGAAAGAGAAGCTGCCTCTGTTTATGGAAGAAGTGAGGAAGAGTCCGGTATTCCAGGGCTTTGATGTTAACCTTAAATTTAATCAGCCGGAACTGCAGATTACGATTGACCGATTGAGAGCAAACGAACTCGGTGTTTCGGTGTTGGATGTAAACAATACACTTCAACTGGCATTGAGTGGGCGCCGGTTTGGTTATTTCATCATGAACGGCAAGCAATACCAGGTGATCGCCCAGGTAGACCGTGTGGACCGTGATGATCCATTGGATCTCAAATCCTTTTTTGTGAGAAACAACCGCGGTGAGCTCATACAATTAGACAATCTGGTACGCATGGAAGAAACGGCCAATCCACCTACTATCTTTCACTTCAATCGATTTAAGAGTGCTATCGTGCAGGCTGGACTGGCTCCCGGAAAGACCATCGGAGATGGCATAGCTGAAATGGACAGGATTAAAGCAGCGGTTCTCGATGAAACGTTCAAGACCTCGCTCAGTGGTGCATCACGGGATTATGCAGAGAGTTCATCTAATATTTCATTTGCCTTCTTACTGGCACTTGTCTTGATTTTCCTTGTACTTGCCGCGCAGTTTGAAAGCTTTGTAGATCCGATTATCATTATGATTACAGTTCCACTTGCATTGGCTGGTGCAGTACTGAGTATGTGGATGTTTGATCAGACATTTAATATCTTCTCGCAGATCGGTATTATCCTGTTGATCGGGTTAGTGACAAAAAACGGGATCCTGATTGTGGAATTCGCCAATCAGAAAAGAAGAAAGGGGGAACAAAAAATTTCTTCGGCCATAGATGCTGCGGTTGCGAGGTTGCGGCCTATTCTGATGACGACACTGGCCACGACACTTGGTGCATTGCCGATAGCGCTGGCCATTGGTTCTGCCGGTACCAGTCGTGTACCTCTTGGAATTGTGATTGTAGGTGGTATGTTATTTGCCTTGATCCTGACACTTTATGTAGTGCCTGCGTTGTATTCTTATCTTTCATCAACCAAGAGGGTAAGTGCTTTTGAAGCTGCTGTTGCCGAGCCTGCAGAGATCTCCGGTCATGCATAAAACCAGAAAGATTTTTCACATGCCCAAGCATATGTTTATTCAAAAATATATTCAACAGACAGACGGTCTCTTTTCTAAATGGATCGTCATGTTGGTGTTTAGTTCGTGCATTTCTTTTGGCGCCCGCGCACAACAACTTCTCACTTTGCAGGATGCTATTGCTATTGCCTTGCAAAACAATTATGATATACAACTTGCTGAAAGTGATTCAGCCCGGTTAGGTCTTGATTATACCTATCGCAATGTAGTCTTCCTGCCCAGGCTCAATGCAGCAGTAGGTACGAACTGGACGAATTATGATCAGCGACAGGAATTTTCAGATGGAACAGAACGGAAAGGAAATGTGGCCACCAACAACCTGAGTGCGTCGGTTACCCTCAACTGGACGCTCTTCGATGGAATGAAAATGTTTGTTTTAAAAAATAAAGCTGAAGAGTATGTCAAACTCGGTGAACTCGGTGTAAAAAATCAGGTAGTCAATACTGTGGCTGAGGTGATCAACACGTATTATATTATCGTCCGGCAAAAACAGCAATTAAAAGCGATTGAAGAGCAAATGCAAGTCAATCAGACGCGGGTAGACTTATCAAAGCGGAAACTGGATATTGGCCTTGGAACAAAACCCGAATACCTGCAAAGCCAGATTGACCTCAATGCGCAGATTTCGGCTAAAATGCAACAGGAAACCTATATACGTGAATTGAAACAAATATTGAATGAACGAATTAACCCCACGCCGGCAGGACAGGCAAATAGTTTGCCGACCGACTATGAGGTGAGCGATTCGATTCCGATCAATTTTCAGATTACCCTTGAAGAAATCCAACAGCAATTTGAAGAAAACAGCCCGTCCCTTCAACTGACCCGAAAATATCTTGACATTGCCGGTCTTTCGCTGAAAGAAGTAAAGGCGGATCGCTGGCCGGTTATTCAATTTAATTCTGCCTATAATTTCAGCCGCACGAATAATAATGTGGCGTTGAATCCGGCATTACCATTGTTAAATCAAAACAAGGGATTGAACTATGGATTTTCTGCAGCGATCCCGATCCTCAATTATCGGAATACAGATCGTCTGATACGTCATGCAGAGCTCGATATTGATTATCAGCGGTTGCAATATGCCAGTGAAAAATCAGCACTTAATCTCCGGGTGATCAATGCGTACAATTTATTTAAGCTACAGGAAGACATGCTGGCGTTGGAGGAATCCAATATTGAGTTGGCAAGGGAAAATGTCAACATCACCCTGGAAACGTATCGGCTTGGCACGTCAACGTTTATCCAGTTACGTGAAGCGGAGAAAAGTTTAGAGGATGCTTACGATCGTTTAATTGCAGC
>JAGOIB010000038.1 GCA_017995875.1 Saprospiraceae bacterium | reverse complement strand
TACTGAATACTGCTTACTGAATACTGCTTACTGAATACTGCTTACTGAATACTGCCTACTGAAGACTGAGTACTAAATGAATAAACTATTGAAATACTTGCTGTACTTTATTTTCCTACTGTTTTTTCAACAGGGGTATAGTCAGCATGCCTTTCAGAGCAGTTTATACATGCATGACCGATACGCTTTTAATCCTGCTTTTGGTGGGATGGAACGCAGTCTTTCGGCCAACCTATTATATCGTACCCAATGGTCCGGCCTGGAGGGTAATCCTGAATCCAGGATGTTTGATATGCATCTTCCTTTTTATCTCTGGCAGGGAGCGATTGGCTTTCAGGTCACCAGTGAGTCACTTGGGGCTGAAAAGCAAACCAGTTTTCTGATGTCGTACAATTATATATATGAATCCACTGTCGGGCTGTATTCGACTGGGGTCAGGGTAGGGCTAGCCCAGAATTCACTGGATGGCACCAGGTTGAGGGCTCCGGATGGTACATATGAAGGCTCCATCATTGATCATCACGACGTTAATCTTCCTAACGGGGTTGTGAGCGGAATTTCACCCGTGGTAGAAGCAGGGGTCTATTTTGCAGGAGATTATTTTGAAACAGGTCTCTCTATGACCGGGCTTTACCCCGCCGGGATTACCATGGATGGGGAATTTCATTATTCTCCAAAACCTGCCTTTCATTTTTTTGGGGAATATTTTGTCGAGTCCTTTGAGCAAGTATCTTTGTATCCGGTCGTATATATCAAGTCTGACCTGGCCCAAACACAAGCAGAAGTGTCTGTTCGTGCCGAATGGCTGAATCATCTTACTTTCAGTGCCGGTTATCGCGGGTTTGGAAAAAATAGCCTGGATGCCATGATACTAGCCGCCGGGGTTCGTATTTCCCCAAAGTTCTTTTTGCATTATGCGTATGACATAGGGTTGAGCAGCCTTCAGAGTACACATGAAGGAACCCATGAATTACTGATTCAATACAATATGGGCAAAATCATTGGAGCAGGTCTCCCACCAAGGATTATTTACAACCCCCGGAATCTATGAGGAAGGTTGGATCCTAATGGCTCCATAATTAGGATTATGTTCAAAGGTCATCAACAGATAAACTTTGAATATAAACAATAACTTGTTTATTACGTGGTAGTTACACTTTATTTGTTGAGGGACTGCACTTTTGGAAAGAAGCCAAATTAAATTCTTTTCAAAGTATAATAATCTCAAATAAAATGTCGTTACAACGGGTGTTGGCACAAATTATGCTGTTTCAGGGCAGGATTATAAAAAGATAATAGTTTGGATATTAAAGTCAAAAAACTATCTTTACGCCTCTTTTTTAAGCTACCCACAACAGCGAAACTTTTTATAAAAGGATGAGGAACTTTTCAATCTCAGTATTGGCCATTATGACTGTGGCCTTTCTATTCAGTGCCTGTGGCACAGGAGAAACAGGACATCTGGTTGGTGTGCAGGATAGGCCAAAGTACACTGGCATCAATCCGTACGGCATGGAATACATCAGAAGTGGGACGTTTCACAGCGGCCAATCTGATCAGGACATCTACAATAGCTATATGCAAACTCCTCTTGCTGTATCCATTGTGGGTTTTTTCATGGATGATACAGAAATCACAAACAACGAATATCGTCAGTTTGTTGTGTACGTCCGTGACTCCATTGCCCACGTTACCCTCGATCACTTCAAGGAAGATGAAGAAGGCAACCAGACTATCGATTGGGAATATGAAGTAGACTGGAGTGACGAGTTACTCAGTGACATGAATTTCCAGGGGGACGACGTATTTGGCGGAAAGAAAGAATTAGATACCAGGAAACTGATCTATAAATATGAGTGGAAGGACTGGAAAAAGGCAGCCAGCACCAATTTCAAAGGCAAGAGAAATGAAATTATCCACCGTGAAGAAGTAAGTATTTATCCGGATACACTCGTTTGGATCCGCGATTTCGCTTATTCATACAATGAACCATTCACCCGTAATTATTTCTGGCATCCTGCTTTTGATGACTATCCTGTAGTAGGGGTCAACTGGAAAATGGCGAAAGCTTTTTGCGCATGGCGTACAAACCTTTGGAACACATTCCGCGGAGATGAGCCAAATACAGAAGAATTCCGCCTTCCTACAGAACACGAGTGGGAATATGCAGCACGCGGTGGGCACGATCTCGCACCTTACCCATGGGGAGGTTATGGACTTCGCAACGCTAAAGGATGCTTGCTAGCAAACTTCAAACCTGGTCGCGGAAATTATCCTGAAGACGGCGGACATTATACCGTAAAGGCTGATGCTTATTTTCCAAATGATTACGGATTGTACAACATGTCAGGTAACGCATCTGAATGGACAGAAACGGCCTTCTTCGAAAATGCCCAGTCCATCGTGCATGATAACAATCCTGACATCAAGTATGATGCAAATGATGATGATCCTGCAGTATACAAAAGGAAAGTAATCAGAGGTGGTTCCTGGAAAGATGTGTCCTATTATCTTCAAAATGGTACACGTAATTGGGAATACCAGGATACGACTAAATCCTACATTGGATTCAGATGTGCACTGACCTTCCTTGGCAGAGCAATTGACGACGCTAATTAATACGTAAGATGAATTCACACTTACCTTGTATGGCTTTTTAAAATGACTTCAAGGAAAAACGTAGTCTCTATCCAACCAAAATCGAACAAATAAAAGTAAATCAGGGAAGATCCCGAAGTTTCAAAAGCTTCCGGTTAAGTACTGAGATCGCAATAATCTATTTTTTAACAACAAAAACATCTCAACCAGCATGAACAAGATTATTAAATCTGCTTCATTCAAGTATTTCAAGAACTTCATCATTGGTATTGGAGCTTCCGTCGTAATGATCGGTGCCTTAGGCAAAATTAAAAGCACGGACTGGGGTGATGCAATGATTACAATTGGACTTTCCACTGAGGCTTTTATCTTCCTCATGTTGGGACTTATTCCACCGGAAAAAGACTACTATTGGGAAAAATTGTATCCGGGATTAGAGAAATATAACAGCAATATTTCTGCTCTGTCTGCAGGCGAAATGGATAAAGACCAACGGCCATTAAATGGCCAGAAAGTTGAAGGTCAACTGAGTGGCATGTTATCTGAACTCCAGATCATGTCCAAGAGCATGAGCTCACTCAAGGCCCTTCAGGAAGTTGATTTCTCCCAGACATCAGATCAGATCAAATCGATGGGCAATTTCTATGACAGGATGAACCAGGCAATGGTAGAACTCAGCCATAGTGTTGAAGAAACCAAAGCATACCGTGGTCACATTTCTGCATTGAACCAGAATATCCAGGGCGTAAGCTCTATGTACCAGGGCGTATTGGCATCTAAAGATCAGCTTGCTCATATGAACGCAGCATTGACACAACTTGCAAGTTCTGAGGCAGATGCTAAGGGCTACACAGATCAAATGGCTACTTTGAACAAGAACTTACGTTCATTGAACAGCGTATACGGAAATGTATTGAGCGCAATGACCGGAGGCAAGGCTTAAGGCCTGCTTACGAATGTGAACTGATCTAATTATTTAAGAAAAATCATTAATCCGATATGTCAATTCCAAAGGAGCCCCGGCAAATTATGATCAATATCATGTATTTGGTCTTAACTGCCCTGCTTGCCCTCAATGTGTCTGCTGAAATTTTCAACGCATTTAAAGTCGTAGACAAAAGTATGTCCAAGAGTAATAAAGCTCTTGACGATGCCAATGCGAAGATGCCACAGGCCATTAAGGACGGAGCAAAGAAAAGAGAGTCTCTCCAGACCTATGCTGATCGCGTAGATCCAACCAGACAATATGCTACTGAAATAGACGCATATATTCAGGGAATTATCGATACCCTTATCAATTCATCCGGCGGTTACCTCAACGACAAAGAAACAGGTCAGCCAACAGATAAATTGAAAGGGGAGAAAGACAAGAGTATCACGACCCGTATGTTAGTTGATAATGGCACGGGTGAAGAGCTCAAGGCTAAACTGATTGAATACAAGGCTAAGTTTATCAGTCTTTTGGATACAGCGGATGTCGCTAAATACGGTGACGATATCGCATTAGGTGTTGACGATACGACATGGAAGAAAAGGAAGAAGAAGACCTGGGCAGAAATGAATTTCAGCCACATGCCTTTGCAAGCCGCACTTCCGATCCTTCGTAAATTCCAGAATGACGTAAAAAACTCTGAAGCTACAGTTTTGAATTATCTGGCTAATAAAGTTGGTACAACCACTGACGTAGTCCTTGATAAGTTCATGGTAGTTTCTGCTGCTAAGAAATCATACGTTATTAAAGGAGAAACCTACGAAGCTGATATTTTCCTGAGTGCTTTCGCAGGCTCAGATAGTAAGACAGGTATTTCCATCAATGTTGATGGCAGAGGTCTTCCTGTAGATGCGGAAGGCGTTGCTAAGTATACTGCACCTGCTGGTTCAGTTGGACTTAAAAAGTACAATGCAACAGTAAGTGTAACCAATCCGGTGACAAACGAAACACAGAGCTTCAAGAAAGAATTCGAATATGAAGTTGGTGAGCGTTCAGTATCTGTTTCAGCTACAAAGATGAACGTGTTCTACATTGGTGTTGATAATCCGATTGCTGTGTCTGCTGCGGGTGTACCAAGTAACCAGGTACAGGTGAGCATGTCAGGCGCCGGAGGAGGTTCCATCAGCCGCAATGCAGATGGTACTTTTAATGTTAAGGCCACTAACCAGACAAAATTAGGAGAGTTTGCCTACGTTAATGTTACAGCACCAGGTTTGTCTGAAAAGAGAGAGTTTAGGGTGAAAAGGATCCCGGACCCTGTAGCTAAGTTAAGTTCTTCTATGGGCGGTGTCATGAACTCAGGAGAGTTCAAGGCTCAACGTGGACTCTTTGCTGTACTCGAAAACTTTGACTTTGATGCTAAGTGTGAAATTATCGGCTATAGCCTTGTACGTGTTCCTAGAAGACAAGATCCTCAGGTGGAGCCTAACAAAGGCGGACCGTATGGAGCTGCTGCGAAAGGACTTGTAGACCAGGCAAAGGCAGGTGATACCTTTTATTTTGAGAATGTGAAAGCCAAGTGTCCTGGTGATGCTTCCGGCCGTGACATCAACCAGCTTGTATTTAAAATTAATTAATCATATCATGAAGTCATTTTTTGGTTATCTGGTAGGTATTATTACAGCTTTTGTTCCCTCTTTCATGTGGGCCCAACAAGCTGAGAGTATTATCACCGAATCAAGCGATCCTGTTGAAGATGTTTACATCGATGATGTTGTTCGCAAGACAATGATCTTTGAAAACAGGGTACTTCCATATGAGCCTCTTCGTGAAGCTGATGTTCCATGGGAACGTAGAATCTGGCGTATCATTGATATCAGGGAGAAGATGAATCTTCCTTTTACCTATCCTATCCAGCCTTTCTTCTCTATTATAGCTGAAGCAGCTAAATCCGGTGAAATAAAGGTGTTTAAGGATGAGTGGTTTAAGGAAATGATGTCTCCTGAAGAGCTTATGGGTAAATTGGTGATTACAGATACCAGCTTGATCTTCAATCCTGAAACGTATGAAGATGAAGTAGTCATCGTTACCTCTCCAGTCAACCCTGAAGAAATTCAGAAATACAGGGTAAAGGAAATGTGGTTCTTTGACAAAGAAGCTTCAAGGATGGGTGTGCGCATATTGGGCATCGCTCCGATCAAGGATTATATCGATCAGGAAACCGGAGAGTTTAAGTATGCTATTCCGATGTTCTGGGTGTATTATCCGGAAGCTCGTGAAGCCCTTTCCCGCTACCAGGTATTTAACGAATCCAATGATGCTGCTCCTGGTACATGGTATGATCTTTTTGAACAAAGACACTTTTCAAGTTACATCTATAAGCAATCAAATGTTCTTGACCTCAGGCTTGATGATTTTTATAATGGCCCGGATAAAGGAATTGAAAGGTTGATGGAATCTGAAAGGATCAAGGAAGAGTTGTTCAACTGGGAACATGATCTTTGGACTTATTGATGACGTTTCAATATAAAAATATAAAGCCCTTGGCGCTGTTCGCCAGGGGCTTTATATTTTAACATATGTCTTGATGAAGATGCCATCGGAGCATTGCTAAAGAAAAAATCTAGTAAGTGACCATTTCGGGACTTCTTTTTACCCATATGCTTTCCCACCACATCCATCCAAAGAGCAATAGATATTCGAGTCCGATCAGGTAATAGTTTTCTGCAAAAGAGCTTCCCTGATAATGGCTGTAACTAAGGAAAACAAGATATGACCAAACAATAGGGTATGTATGCACGCTGAGTACACTCAATGCCACCAGCATGCCAAGATACCAGGGATGAACAGTGGTGCTCATCATGAAATAGAGTGTGAGAGCAAACAACATCGCTTGTGTCCAATCCAATTTGTTTTTTCGGATATACTTCCACCAGATTATCCCAATACCGATCATTGTTAATGAGGCCAGTGCAGGTCCTATCATTCCAATTGCATTATATCCAACGATTAGGTATCCAATGAATCGAACGGCGTAGTATATACTTGCATTGAACTCAAAAGAAGTAAACCAAAGACGGACACTATCCAGCCAGCCTGTATTCTTGCCAAATGAAAGCCAGAAGATGATAATGCTCCATGTCAAGGTTAATATGGAGAACAGGACCATCTTTTTCCAATACAATCTCCTGGGCATAAAAGGCATAAGCATCAGGGTTAATAATTTTGATGCAATCGATACAGACATCAAAAGACTACTCCCCCATATATGCTTTTGATCTGTTACTAAAATCGCTCCCAACAAACCTGCAATCATCAAGCCATCCATGTGGAGATTACCAGTGAATTCGAGGATTACCAATGGATTAAGCGCATACCAAAGTACTTGAGAGGATGGCAGATTTTTTTTCTTTAGGAGTCGGTACAGTAGGAATAGAATGATGAGATCGACTATGATTAATAGTAATTTATAGAAAACGACATGGCCATGTAGGTTTAATCCATTAATCTTGTAAGAAATGAAATAGATCCATTGGGCCAGTGGAGGATACACACTATAATAGTCTTTACTATTTAATAGTGAAAATAAACCTTCCGGAATACTGGCGATTTCAGGATGTATGAGGAGGAAGGAAGGTGTATACATCATCGGATGCACGCCCTGATGCATGATCATGCCGTCCCAGATAAACCTATAATAGTCATCAGACAACTGAGGCTCAAAAAATAAGGATGCAAGCCTTGCCACTACACCGATGATCAAACCATATTTGAGTGTGACATGTTGCTTGCTGAAGATCAGCCATGCATAGGCAGCAAAGCAGATGGAATAGCTACTCCATAATGTCGTAAAGTCTGATCGTGATGTGGTTTGCACCCAAATCAACGATGTCAACCAGATAAGCGATGCCAACCATGTAACAGATTTCATTGCCTCCGAAGGTGAATGATCGAATAGAAAAACACTGTTCCAAATCCAATCATGAGCATAAGGTGGTAAATCAGGAATAACATTTGGCCTTCCAGTATGCCAAAGAGGATAGCCGCCAGAAAATACAATGTCAATATTCCTTCGAATATCGTAGTCACGGAGATTCTTGCAGCCCCATAGTGCTTCTTGAAGGTGTCCTGTCGTTGCAGGATATTATATTTTGGGGTCCTCACAAAGGCTCCTTTTTTTCCTGCATAGCCTTGCAACACAGCTATACTGTTATGCAGCGATAACCCCATGGAAAGGGAAAGAAATACAGGGAAACTTACGAGGAATGTACTTATCTGATAAAGAAAGGATTTTCCGATCCACATTGTATCTCTGTTGGCCACAAATGAAATCCAGGCAAGGGTTGGCAGCCCGATGACAAACATCCAGAAATACTTCATATTGACATGAACAGTATCAAGCAGCACTAGAGTAGGTACACTAAGTAGGCCAAGTAATAAGATGGCCAGGTATGCCGAGCTGGACATTAGATGTATGATTGCATAAAGTTTTCTTGTGGCGCTTAGACTTGATTTGTACAGTGCAGGAATAAGTTTTCGGGCATTTTCTGCACCGCCTTTCATCCAGCGGAATTGCTGGGATTTCAAGCCATGCATATCTATAGGTAATTCAGAAGGAGATGTGATTTCCTGGCAATAGACAATTTTCCATCCTTTCAATTGTGCACGGTAAGAAAGATCAAGATCCTCTGTTAAGGTATCAGCTTCCCATCCTCCTGCATCTTCAATTGTTTTTCGACGCCATATGCCTGCTGTACCATTGAACTGAAGAAAATAATTACCTGATTGACGTCCGGACTGCTCAATGGTAAAATGGGTGTTAAGTAAAAACGCTTGCAGCTTTGTGAGAAGGGAATAATCATCATTGATGTGTTCCCAGCGTGTCTGTACCACTCCTGTTTTCCCATCCAGGAAGTAAGGTATGGTTAGCTTTAGAAAATCAGGTCGGGGTAAAAAATCGGCATCAAAAATCGCCACAAACTCACCAGAGGTAAATTGAAGTCCATCCCGAAGTGCCCCGGCTTTGTAGCCTTCTCTGTTGGATCTGTGTACATATTCAATGGGAATTCCTTTCTCCTTGTATGCCTGCACCATATCCCTCGCAATAGCACTCGTATCATCTGTTGAATCATCTAAAACCTGGATCTGAAGCTTGTCGGCGGGATAATCCATCAATACAATATTATCTATCAGGCGCTCTATCACATAGCGTTCATTGAAAACTGGGAGCTGGATGGTGACAGCAGGAAGGAATGGGATACCGGTTTTATTTTCAGGAAGGCCCGGCTTAGGTTTTCTTTTGAAATAGTGTAATAGGAGGTTCAATTGCATCAGGCAGAAGAAGGTGACGTACGCCAGCGCCAATGTATACAGAGCAATGAGGAGATAGGCAATAAAGGAGAGCAACATGAAATTAAATCGATTTGAATATTGTCCACAGGATTTTATACCCTGCAAGTATAGTTCCTTTAATCGTGCCACTGACCTTTGATGTTCCTATTCTTTTTCGGTAAGAGACAGGTACTTCATCACATTGAAGTTTAAGCTTGACAGCCTTTACTTGCATCTCTACTGTCCATCCGTATGTTTTGTCCTGCATACCGAGCTGAAGTAATTTTTGCCAACGGATAGCCCTGAATGGACCGAGGTCCGTAAAACGAAACCCAAACAATATGCTGATCAAGTGAGTGGCCAGCCAATTGCCAAATTGCTGGGGGAAAGTCATAGCGCCATTCTCCGATTTTCCTAAGACCCTTGACCCAATGACCAAATCTTTTCCATCCAGAATGGGTTGGAGTATAAGCGGTATTTCTTCCGGATAGTCTGAATAATCACCATCCATGAAAACAACAATATCAGGTTGGTCCATCTGTATCCTATCAGAGATATACTTGATACCTGCCAGGCATGCATTTCCATAGCCCTTTATAGGTTGGTCCACAACTATTGCTCCTGCCTCTCTGGCCTTCGAGGCTGTATCATCCGTAGAACCATTATTGCAAACAATGATGTCCCTGACAAGGCCTTCAGGAATGGCTTTAACTACCTTTCCAATAGACTGGCCCTCGTTATAAGCCGGTATGATGACGTCAACAATAGGGTAGGTGATCATAAAACAATGCTGAAAGTCATAAATGTAGCTTTTAAAGGCCTATTCCGAAAGTTACCAGTCTTTTATCCACACCATTAGACCTGATCTGACCGTTTCATCATCGTTGAGTATTTTCACCGTTCAATTTCAATACCTGATTCAACTATTTAATATTCATGGAGCTTTTCACCAGAAAGTCATTTTTCCTATGTCGCATTTTGCTCTATGCTCTATGCCCTATGCTCTTTGCCTCTTGTTACAATGAGCAGTTCACCACTGACGGCAATGATAAATTGTCTTTTTCAACAGATACATTGACATTCGATACCGTATTTACAGAAATCAGTACCGTCACAAGATCTTTCAAGATCTACAATCAACACGATCTCTCTATCCGGATCAGTGATATAAAGCTTACAGGGAATGATGCCGGCTTCTTCCGGATCAATGTGGATGGATACACCGGGGATCAGATCAGGGATATTGAAATATTGCCAAATGACAGTATTTACGTATTTGCAGAAGCCACGATTGATCCCGATCAACCGGTTTCTATCAGTCCGTTTATCCTTGAAGCCAATGTAGTTTTTTCGACAAATGGCAACGATCAGAAGGTACTCCTTATCGCTTGGGGACAAAATGCCAATTATATACCCGGCCCTGATAGTCCCAACAGGATTTCATTGCTCACCTGTGACATGGGTCAAGTCGTCTGGGATGATCCCAAACCTTATGTTTTATATGGTACGCTATTGATAGATTCATGTACGCTCGTATTGCCTGCAGGTGCAAGGTTGTATGTTCATGGGGGAATTGCCAACAACCAGATTGGCATTTATAATGAAGGATTGATTTACACATTTCCTCACGGCAAAATCAATGTCCTGGGAACTGTAAACGAACCTGTGATCATTCGTGATGATCGTATTGAACCGGATCATGAGGGAGAATGGGCAGGCATAAGACTGGGGCCAGAAAGTGGGCCTCACATATTCAGTCATATGCAATTAAGCAGTGGCATCGTTGGTATTTCTGCTGATAGTTTAGCCGCTGTAGATATAGATCATAGTAGTATCTCCTATACCGCGGGACCTGGTTTTTTTGGCCGGCATGCACAAGCCCGTATTTCCAATTCGCTGTTTTATGAAAATGGCGGACAAGCTGTTGCCCTTACGTTTGGTGGTGATTATGAGATAACGTATTGCACCATGGCCAATTTTGGAAATGACAAGGAAGCTTTATTGATGACAGATTTTTATTGTTCTGACCCACTTTGTACAGAGGGATTACTGTTGAATAATTTAAATGCAAAAGTCTCTAACAGTATCATGATAGGTTCTTCCACCGACGAAGTCTGGATGGTAGATGCGGGCACGCCGGACCAGGCATTGCTCAATGTCTTCATGCAAAGCAATATGGTGGTGGTAGATGAACTCCTTGATCCTGACAACTATCCACAGTTTTTCAGCACCATATGTCTTGATTGCTTTGAATACAAATTTAATGACACACTCTTTGTAGACATGTCCAAAAACAATTACCACCTGGATACTATGTCTGTAGCCGAAATGAAAGGCAAGCCGATTATTAATATTGCTGATGATTTCGATGGAAATTTAAGGGACCTCTTGCTCCCCGATCTTGGGTGTTACGAATTCCAAGAGTAGTTTCGAGTGCCGAGTGTAATTCCGTTCGTTTCGACTCCGCTCAACGACCGGGACGCTTTGGCTGGCATTTCGATGGAAAAAATTGTTGTTTCGACTTCGCTCAACAACAATTTTTTCCAAGAAATTTTAGAATTAATTATTGTTATTGCTATACTTATTTCAAGAATAGACCTAAAGATTAATTCAAGTTTATTGTTGAGCGAAGCCGAAACAATAAACTTGAAGTAGCCAAATCGCTTTTTCCGGTCGTTGAGCGGAGCCGAAACGAACGGCACGTGCTCGTCACTCGAAACTCGACACTAACCTACTGTATTTATCCTCCACTTATTCACTGTCGTTAACAGTACAAATCCAATCACAAAAAACACCGCCAACACCAGAACGCTATACCGCATACTTCCTGTAATTGAATTCACAAGGCCAAAAACAAATGTTCCTGATACAATCGCGATTTTGGAGAGAACATCATAGAAGCTGAAAAAGGAAGTTGGATCATCTTCTCTGTCCTCAAGTAACTTAGCATAAGTAGATCTCGACAAGGATTGTATCCCTCCTAATACAAGTCCGACCAGGCCGGCAATTGCGAAAAATTCCCATTTGGAGGTGGTGAGGAAAGCACCGGCACAGATGATCACCCAGATCACAAGTTGGACGAGTAGACTGAATTTATTTCCTTTTATTGTAGAAATCTTTGCAAATAAAAGAGCACCCGGAATGGCTACCAGCTGAAGTAACAATATGGTGACAATCAACTCCGCATCCTTAAAGCCTAATTCGCGCGAAGCAAATAAGGAGGCAAGGTAAATCACTGTGTGAACCCCGGCGATATAGAAAAAATAGGAGGCCAGGAATCGCTTGATGTCTTTATCCTGCTTGATGTTCTGGTAGACATGCTTAAGTTCCTGAACGCCATGTTTAAATAGTTTTCCGGTATAGGCAATCCGTACATCTGCGGGAAGCCGCCTAAACGTAATCTGTGCAAAACCCAGCCACCATAATCCAACAAGTACAAATGAAATACGAGACGGAAGGGTAGGGCTTGTGATGGAAAACCATTCAGGTTTCTGGATGATGATAAGTGACACGATCAATAGCATCACACTGCCTATATATCCATACGCATAACCCCTCGCGCTCACTTTGTCGTATTGATCTTCAGTAGCAATGATAGGCAAATAGGAATCATAAAAGACAAGCCCGCCAGCCGCACCGATTGTTCCCATAATAAAGGCAGTGGTGCCAATCCACATCGTTTCCGGTGAACTAAAAAAGAAAAGAGCTATGCAACCCACAGATCCCAGAAGGGTAAAGGACTTGAGAAAATACATCCTTCTTCCTGTGTAATCAGCAATACCTGACAATAGTGGTGAAAGGAATGCTATCAGTATATAAGCTGCAGAAACAGAAAAGGAATAGAGTGCTGTGTTGGAAATCGTGCCTCCGAACATTTTAATTTGATCGTTCGTGACACTTGAGAAATAAATGGGGAATATCGCTGTAGATATCACCAGGTAATAAGCCGAATTGGCCCAATCAAAATAGGCCCAGCCATTGATGATTCGTTTGTCGTTGAGTTGCATCAAGTGAAGGTATCAATTTATGATAACCCTCATAGAATTTGAAAGGCTTTAAAATAGGCGCGGTTCTTCTATTTTTACGTCGCAATGATGATGTTTGTCTATCTTCCCACTGTATGAAAATACTGATATTAAGCCGGAGCCCCATCCTGTATTCAACGCATAGCCTTGTGATGGCTGCGCGTCGGAGAGGGCATGCTATTCGTGTCGTGGATCACCTGCAGTGTGACCTCACCATCCTCAACGGTCGCTTAGGCGTTCGCTTCCAGGGGGAGTTTCTCGGCAGGCCTGACGCAGTCATACCCCGTATAGGTTCTTCGGTGACCAGTTATGGTGCCGCTGTTGTCAGACAGTTTGAAATGATGGGCGTTTATACTGCCATTGGTACAGAAGCATTGCTTCGTGCTCGTGACAAAAGAACTGCTCTTCAATATCTTGCCGCCAACCAGATTCCTGTTCCGGATAGCGTTTTTACAGCAATGCCTGAAAATGTGGATTCTATCCTCAGGTTGCTCGGGGAAGAATATCCTATAGTTATCAAGATGCTCAATAGTACGCAGGGCCAGGGTGTCATCCTTGGGGAAAGCCAAAGTGCCTGCGTTTCCGTTGCAGAAGCTTTCATCCGCTTAAAGGAAGAGATATTGATGCAGCGCTTTATTGGTGAATCTAAAGGAAAGGATGTGCGTGTTTTTATTGTCGGTGGAGAAGTAGTCGCCACTATGGAGAGAAGCGCACAGGATGGAGAGTTCAGATCAAATCTGCACAGAGGTGCCTCTTCACGCAAAGTAAAGATTACCGCCGAAGAAGAAGAGATTTCGTTGCGGGCCGCTCAGCTCATGGGATTATCGGTAGCCGGTGTAGATATCCTCAGGTCAAATACCGGACCGCTGATCCTTGAGGTAAATGCATCTCCGGGTTTGGAAGGGATTGAAAGCACTACCGGTGTTGATATAGCCGGTCTCATCATAAAATATGTGGAAACAAATGCCCGACCCATCCCTGTATAAGGAAAACAGAGAGATACGATTGGGTAATATCGAAATCCTTCCAGGCAGCTCTACCCGCGTCAATTATAATGTCGGAACGCTCCCTTCAGGCAACAGGGTTTCTATTCACATGGAAGCTTTTAGAAGCGACAACCCCGGCCCTCATATTATGTTGATCGGAGGTGTACACGGTGATGAAATCAATGGAGTAGAGATTGTCAGGAGACTCCTTGAAAAAGACACGTTACATCATCTGAAAGCAGGATCTGTCATTGCCATTCCATTATTGAATGTTTTTGGATTTATCAATTTCAGCCGCGATGTTCCGGATGGTAAAGATGTCAACCGCAGTTTTCCTGGCCATTTGGAAGGAAGTCTGGCTTCACGCGTAGCAAGAATCATTTCTAAAACTGTCATGCCCCAGGTAGATGTCATCATTGACTGTCATTCAGGTGGCTCCAATAGATTCAATTATCCACAAATACGAATATCAAGTGGTGATGAGCCAAGCCATGAACTCGCTGTCGCCTTCAATCCACCGTTTATTCTTCACAAAGGATTGCTCAGCGGATCACTTAGAAAGACTGCTCGCCTGGCCAATAAACCATGCCTGATCTATGAGGGCGGCGAGGCTTTGCGCCTTGATGGCTATTCCATTGCACGCGGAGTTACCGGAATTGAAAGAACATTGAAATATCTGGGGATGATTGATGCCACTTTTGAGCAAGCCTGGCCGTCCATTGATATCGAGCACACCACTTGGGTCAGGGCTTCTCATGCGGGAATGTTTATATGGTCAAAAAGCTCCGGGGAGAAAATTAAGAAAGGGGAGCCATTGGGTACTATTGGTGATCCATATGGTACCCAGAAGGTATCCGTTCTTGCTTCAAGAGAAGGGTATATTCTTGGACATACCAATTCTCCTTTAGTCAACCAGGGAGATGCCTTATTCCATATAGGTTATTGATCAACCGCTATGGATAATCCCATAAACCCCTAACCTCCTAACCTTCTAACCTTCTAACCCCCTAATCTTCTAACCCCCTAATCTCATAACCTTCTAACCTCCTAACCCTTTAATCCGTTTTGTTTAATGGTTGCCCAGATGTCCTTCTCATGTATCTTTGCGTCCCTACATGAAAATCAACCTATCGCTTCTCCTTATCGCAACTGTCCTTTCCCTGACATGGGTAGGTTGCAAGTGGAATGCTCATGGAGAGCCTACATCTGAAGATTCAGTCCTTCTGACCGATTCTTCTGAAAAATCGGATCCTTTTAAGGATGAAATGAGCGTGTACGAAAGTGCAGATCGTGTTATTTGGCAAAAGCCGGACCTGGTGATCCAGGAATTAGGTGATGTGGATGGTAAAGTAGTAGCAGATATTGGAGCAGGAACAGGTTATTTCAGCCGGCGTATTGCCTATAAAGGAGCCAAAGTAATTGCCATCGATATTGATCCTAAAGCTATTCAATGGATGGAAGAACAGAAAGCAAGATTCCCGATTGAATTGCAGGATAGGCTTGTCATACGTCAGGCAGAACCGGATGATCCTAAATTAAAAGCACAGGAAGTTGATTTGGTCCTACTGGTCAATACGTATTCTTATATCTCCAATCGTATTCCTTATTTCACCAGGCTCAAGGAGGCCATCCGTCCCGGTGGAGACGTTATCATTATCGATTTCAAGAAGAAAGAAACTCCCTTTGGACCTGCCATCGAAGAAAGAGTGGATGTAGCAGACGTAGAAAAGGAATTGAAGGAAGCAGGATACACACTGCTCAAGATAGACCAGGAATCCCTGGAATATCAATACATCATCAAAGCACGCCGGATTTAATCCGAGCTTAAGTTTAACGGACGATCAATTCCTCTCTACCCGGTCCGGTGGAGACGAAGACTACAGGCAATGATAGTTGTTGTTCAAGATAGGCCAGGTAATTCCTGACTTCAATAGGAAGCCCTTCATACGTATCTGAGGCTATATCCTGCAACCATCCTTTGTGTTGCGTATGCACTACACCGGTGATGTCTTCAATGATATCAAATGGAAGGCGGTCTGTTTCAATAGTACCGAGCTTATATTTTTCTGCAACTGCAATCGATTCAAATGCGTTTAGTACATCCAACTTGGTAATGGCTAGCTGAGTACAACCAGTGATCATTGCCGCATATTTTAATTGCGGAACATCCAGCCATCCACAACGTCTTGGACGTCCGGTGGTGCTACCAAACTCATGGCCTGCAATTCGTATTCTCTCACCATCCTCTCCGGTAAGCTCTGATGGAAAGGGTCCTGATCCAACACGGGTGCAATACGCTTTTGTTACACCAATAACTTCCCTTACCGAAGAAGGAGGTACACCAAGTCCGCTGCAGACACCTGAAGAAATAGTGTTAGACGAAGTGACATATGGGTATGTTCCAAAATCGATATCAAGCATCATGCCTTGCGCACCTTCGGCTAGAATATTGTCACCGGCTGCAAGACGATCATTGATATAATATTCCGCATCGATCAATTGCAATGTTCGAATCTGTTCGATGGAAGCAAACCATTTTTCCTCTTCAGGTTGAAGATCAAA
>JAGOIB010000161.1 GCA_017995875.1 Saprospiraceae bacterium | reverse complement strand
TTTTTTTTAACAAAAAAACTATTATATCCGTTGGTTCAAGTCTCCAGACTTGAACCTGCTATCTGCTCGTCTCCTGACGAGCGAGTGTGAATCAAAGACTACTTCTTCATCCGTTGGTTCAAGTCTCATGACTTGAACCTGCTATCTGCTCGTCTCCTGACGAGCGAACGACAATCAAGCACTACTTCTTCATCCGCTAGTTCAAGTCTCCAGACTTGAACCCAATATTTGCTAGTCTCCAGACTAGCGAGCGGAATACCCATCTACTTTTTTATGACCTCATACCCATACACGCTTTCCCCATCCTTAACCTTCAGCACATAAACACCGGTTGGCAATGAAGTAACATCAATCGCAAATTGATTTTCTTCTTTTATTAAACTAATTGTTTGAAGCTGGCCCAGCGAATTAAAGAGTCTAATGGAGATATTTTGCTTAGCAGCATTGTCCCATTTCAGATGAAGAATATCCTCCACAGGATTAGGAAAAATAGATAACCCACTCGTAGTTGATGCATTATGCGTGGCTGTAGATTCTTCAACAGTGATTTTCGTAAGGGTACTAAATACAATGGCACCATCATTATCTTTTGCCTGTGCCTGGGCATAGTAAGTCCCTGGCCATGGAAAAGTCCAGTCAAACGTATATGGCAATGTATCGAATGATGCCACTTCTTCAAAGTTGATAATAACCTTTACGCTCACAATTTGACCATCAGGGTCGGTAGCTTCAATGGTAAAAGGAGTATGGCCTTCAGCTATATCAAATACACTATCATCCACCGGCGTAATAATCTTAACAGTGGGGGGTTGATTGGCCGGATCACCTAATACTTTAAACGAAAAATACCCTTCGGGTGCAACAATCGGTCTGACCTGATGCTTCCCATCATTGGCATCTGCTGCAATATAATACTGGACTTCAGTACCAGCCGGATAGGATGGAATTATGGATGCCCAAATATTTGCTGCTGAATCCACCAGCATCATTGGTGTCTCTGAATAAGATGAATCTGTTGAAGAACGATAAAAAAGATTTGCCTCTTTGATACCATCACGATGACGGATATAAGCCGACACAGGATAATATGCAATAGTATCTTCCACATCTCTGAGACGTGAATGGGAAATTAATAATGGCTCGCTTGCGCCCACAAGTTTGGTAATGCAATGCAGCGCACCCAGCTGTCCGATGATATTGTTACAATTAATACCAACAACATTATACCCCGGCAGATTTTCACGATAGATTCGCAATGCTGTGGTGTCATACTTTTCCTGGTAGGTTGGCACAAGAAGTGTCTTATTGACAAATACTGCATTGGTGTACGTCCTGTAATTGCCTCCATTGTCAGGATACCTGCCATTCTGATCCGGAGGCATGGGCATGCGGATGATTTTAAATGGATTTCCAAATGAGGTCTTAATACTGTCCTGCAAGTATTGAATGTTAGCTTCGATCTGAGGACCATCTGCAACCCCTTCGGGATATTGACCAAATACAATAGTTTCTTCATCGATGACGCGCATGTGCATATCCAGGTGGTGGATGCCATCAAAGGGAAGTGTTGGAAATTTTACATATTGATTGATCCCAAGAAATAGTTTTGCAATGGTATCAATTTCAGCTTCGGTTTTCGCTGGATTTTCATTGAGTACCAGATTTGAAGAAAACAATGTACCTGTACCTGTCTGCAGATGGTTGCCACCGGTATGTACCCAATCATACGGCGCTGTGGTGGCTTCATAAATCGGAAAATTCAAATAGTCAGCTATGGCACCAGGTACCTGATCATCCTGCGGACGAGGACGATTGTAGGTCCAGTCAACAATCCATAGACTATCCACATCATTTTTATAAACACATGAAGGTCCATAATCGCAAATCCAGATAGAATTGAAAGCCGAGTTGACAAAGCGTACTGAATCCAATGCAATACCTGCAGTAGTAAGTTGACTGGCCACATTTACTGTATCCGTGGTGACGATAAATACTTTACATTCCTTGACACTATTGCGAACAATTTCCTTTAAAATAGTTGGCTGTCCGATCCATGCAATGACGAGAGCCTGGACTTCCTCCCATTCAGCCATGTTGCGTACAGGTGCGGGAGGTGGTGTGGGGATGATGCGTAAAGAGGATTGTTGCTTTTGACGAAGATACTCCGCCATGATTTTTTCTTCTGCCGGAGTCATACCATGTGGAAGTTGCTTTTCCTGGGCTACAAGCGGCAAAAGGCATAATGTAAATAAGAGGGAGGTGAGTGTTGATCTGAGTATTCTCATATTGGCTATCATCGGTCTATGGCTGGAAAGGAGTCCGAAGATAAAAGATTTTACTCCATTTTTATAACTCGCATGGTGGCAATAGAACCACTGGTTTGGACATTTAAAAAGTAAATTCCGGGTGGAAGAGATCCTAAATCATTTAGCTGATCCTGCCCTATTGAGACTACCCGGCCCATTTGATCATACAATACCATTTTGACACTGACTGATGTGGATGATGTACTGAGTACATCAATAAAAGGATTTGGAAAAATGGAAATGGGTGAAGAAGATGGATTGTCTGTACTACTGAAAATGTGAATCAATTCGAAGCTATTGTTGGTGATATCATCATCCAAATGATGATTTGCATGCTGTACAAAAAACCGCTTAACATATGTAGCGCCATGAGCAACCGCATAAGACCAGCTTTGGAAAGAAACCGTGTCCACAGCACCAGGCTCAATATTCCTGCCTTCCATTGGCCATGGATAAACTCCGGGATCACACCAGAAAACGGGTGTTTCTTCCCAATGAACGGTATAAGCATGAATAGTTTCGGATGAATGGTTTCTGATCGTAGCTAAAATGTAAACATTTGCAGGCAAATGGTACTCTTCAGGCCAAAAGTAAACAGAATCCACCCACATAGAGTCCAGGGCGATATCCAGATACTTGATCGGACTGGCTTCAATGTATTTATAACTCATCCTGTAATTCGCTTTATAGTTGGCAAGACCATCATAACCACATGCATAAACTCTGTCTGGGTAATAGTGAAAAGACATTTCTTTATCTAATTCAGGCATATCAAGTGTGGAAATTTCCACCACGGAAAATTCACTATTAAGCTTAAGCACATAGGGCTCTCCATTAAATATTCCCTTCACAAACAACATGTTCTTGTTTGATTGAATGTCTTGAATCTGATCAAAATAACCCGATAGATCAATTACTTGCTGTGCTTCATCATACACATTGACAATCGCAATGGATGTCGGATTCAATCCTGCCCTGCCAACTAAAAATGAATCAAGGACAACACCCATATTGAAAGGCAGGGAGGCAAGATTATCCCATTCATAAATGATGTTCAATTCATTATCAAGTACCAAAGGCGATTGCATATCAGAAAACACAAGTATGTTTTTCTCGAATTCGATAATATGATAGAGATAGGGTATTATCAGGCTATCCTCTACTATTGAGGTGTACAAATTCTTTGTATAGAGTGTATCCGACTTTTCATACACTAACCGGTCTGCAGTATACATATAGGCTCCATACCTTCGTGTGTCTTCTAAATGCTCGCGCACACTAATACTTAAAATCTTGTTTATAGAATCAGGTGTCCAGATATATACCCTGAAAGAATCAGGGCCCACATCCATGGCACCCTCCTCTGCCCAAATCAGAACAGAATCATGTCCTATCCAATAATATCCTGACGAAAATGCTTCAGCACCGAATAGATTACCCATGAGTTCATTGCCCGATTGATCGATGTGGCGTGTTCCTATTCCACCACAATAACTATTACTGCCTAGGGAAAAGGTAGTCGTATCAGACAATTCGATCGGGATCTGAATTGATGGGGCTTCGTAAGGAAAGGTTCTTTCATATACTACTTGTGCTCTGACCTGGTATGTCAGACACAAAAAACAAATGATGCACAAGGATATTCTGCTCATTATGAAGGACTTTTTAGGGAGATTTAAACCTATGGAAAAGATACTTATAATTTTGCCTTACTACGCTGCATTCTTGCCTATTGATCAGCTGACGACAAAAATTTGATATTCCTCATCAATCCTTCATACCCCGCCCGATTGACCGCCGACTTCGAAAACAAATCACTAAAAATTTCTTCTGTCAATTCCAACCAATCTCCATTTCTCATCTCCTTCAATTTCTCAGGCATGGTAAAGGCCGGCTCCTGATGTGGCGTTGAAAATCTATTCCATGGGCACACCTCCTGGCAAATATCACATCCATATATCCAACCTTCCATTTGCCCTTTGAAGGATTCCGGGATCTGCGATTTCAATTCAATGGTGAGATAGGAAATACATTTTGATCCATCGAGTACATACCCTTCAGGTGATATCGCTTCTGTAGGACACGCATCAAT
>JAGOIB010000160.1 GCA_017995875.1 Saprospiraceae bacterium | reverse complement strand
AAATTTCCCATCCAGATCAATAACCAGGATGTATAAACCGCGATGTAAACGGCCAAGGCCTGTTAACTGATAAAAATCAGCAGTACTCGTAGGCCTATCATCCAATACCTGGTTGCCGAAACTGTCGTATACTAAAATGCGTTTTATGGATGTGTTATCATCAAAGAATACCTTTATCCAATCTGTTGCCGGATTCGGATAGATGCTGATGATGTTTTCAGATGGTATCTCATGTGCAGAGACGGTTGTGATCACAACTCCAAACTTAATACTATCGGTTCCGCAATCATTGTATGCTTTTAAAGTGATATGATAGGTGCCTGATGAATCAAAGATGTGCTGTGCGGCTGGCCCTGCCATCAGGAGGCTATCTTCAAGCCACCATTCCACATACTGATCCTGATGGCCTGTAAAATTAAACACACAAAGTGAGTCGTAGATTTCCACATTATATGCAATATCGATAGCGGGTAGTACATGTATTGCAGAATCGATAGTCAGCGTATCTGCACCGAATGCGTTGCCGACCATTAATCCAATGTCAAAATAACCGGGATCAGTATACACCACTGATACTTCCGGCTGATCACTTGAATTGGGATGCCCTCCTTCAATCTGCCATTGATAGGTGGACAATGTATCCTGGATACTACTCATTAAAAGGATGGTATCCCCCAGACAAATGGTATCACCTGAGATGGTAAAGTTGGCAATAGGTGTGAGCGCAATCACCACAGATTGATAGGCTGTATCTGAACCACAATAGTTTGTTACAATCTGTTGTACCTCGTACACTCCATTTTTAGAATAACTATGGGCAGGGTCTATGTTTGTACTGGATGTATTGTCTCCGAAATCCCAAAAATATGTACTGTTTATTCTTTGGTTACTCCTGAAAAACGCAGTGTTATCGTCCAATGAGTAGGTGAACCCTGCATAAGGCTCCGGATATACAATGATATCGAATTGAAGTATTGTACTGAGCGATTGAGGTGAAGAAAATCCATAAAATGGAAAACGTATATGCTTGGGTTGGGTTTGACTGGTGTTGGAAACGACGACCATAAGGCTGTCCTCTGGCGGAAGATAGCTTTCAGAAAAGTCAAAAGAAGGCGAATGCGTATATATGCCCCAAAACCGAATATTATCAGCTGGTGAGTAATAATCCGAAGGCCGTATATAAACGGTATCTCCGGGGCAAGCCTCTATCTTGATAATTACATTGGATGTATCTCCCTGTATACAAACAACCGGAAGTGTTTCCACTATAGGGACATCATATGAACAAAAAACATCACCGCCAGCCCAGGAACCAACCTCTCTATCCGAAAATGTAAAATACCCAATGGACAACTTGTCCACCTCAAAGTTCGGATCACATTGGAATTCAAATGCTGATTTGATCCTGAGGCGAAATTCAAAATTCCAGGGGCCCTGGTTGATTCCGCAAGAACCGCCATCACCCCAATCTGCACTTACCGGAGGACCGGGTAGCGGGCATGTACCATTTATACCATACGCAAACCAACCTCCCGGTAAAATAGAGCCATACGTACTATTCCAACATGGGTTACAACAGCCTGGTGATAATCCTCCTAACGGCTGACAATCCTTCTGGAAGTAACTGTGACAAATATCCATAAATCCATTCCCGTCGAAATCGGCTACCTGATACTCATAATGATCCGAATGATAATCTACATCCGTAAACCATGACCAGGTGGAGTTTCCATATAAACCATTGAAATTTTCATACGTTGGATGTTGATTCAGTGTACTCCAATGTGGTTCTCCGGCAATATCAAATGATTCAGTATCCCAGGCATTTCCAAAAACCGGGACAAGTCCCTGAAACCATTGGCAACTGTTATGACTGCTGTTGTATGAACTTACTTTCATAGAAACATTGAGTTCCTCTCCTGTGAAAAAAGGTTGTTGAGGCGTCTCTATGGCGACATCCCTGGTAATGGTGAGTTCTTTTCCCCGACCGCAATCAGCATCCAATATCTCTCTGTTGACACAAATGGTAAAATCAAATCCCTCAGAGTCCAATCCGACTACCGCGATATAATAGGTCCCCCAATCTATTCTTTTACCTACAAGATCAATACTGCCATTGAGGCTCAAAACACAATATTGTTCGTTGATGGTCACTGGCAACGGAATAAGTTCAGTGCAATCCGAATTGGATCCAAAAAGCTGCATCATAAATATATCATCCTGCTCACCTTTAATCTGGAGACTAAAATGAGATGCAGAAAACAAATCAGAAATGGTATACCACACCACCGGAAATCCGGAATTCCTGCAAGGGGAATATTGCATGAGATCAGGTTGGGCGTTTTTAGTTGTGCCGTTAAAACAATTAAATATGTCTCCTGTATTACCAGGAATCGAGATAGCGGAACTGCATTCGTCATTGACTACCTGAGCCTCCAGACTTGTAATGGCAAACATAGTATATAACATACAGCCCAAAAAGAAATGGACACTAAGGGATGGCTTTATCCTTCTTATACTATACATATTCTACTACTTGTTAGGCTCTGGTTCTATCTGCAAGTCCCTCCCGCTGATAAAAGATACGTATCGATTGCGATATGCTGCTTCTTTATCCTTACCTGCTGTTTATTCATTCAAAGTAAAACCTGATTCCTGACTAATCTTTTTTCATAGATATTGGTTACTTGTACTGAGCGGAGTCGAAGTATTGGCTAATGGTTATTGAATAATAGCAATATCTGTATCCTGACTCTCATTTCCGTATCCCTTACTCCTTATTCCTCAATTGGCAAAAACCATCTTCTTTGTAGAAATTAATTGATCATCTACATACAATGAATACAGATACGTTCCTGCCATATTGTAGCCATGATGATAGAGGACTTCATTCATCCCTTGCCTGACCACCACCGGAAGTTCTTTTATTGTTTTGCCCTGAAGGTCTGTAATCACAACCCGGGCTTTATGAATGGTGTTGGGATCATTGATCAGGAAACTAATGATGGTTGATTCATCAAATGGATTGGGTTTGTTTTGGAGTAATTCAACATTCTTTTCCGAAACATTTTCATCGTGCGTTCCGGTAAGCTTGGCTAATAGTTCTTCTGAAAAAAGGCTTTCGATCCCCCTGCTGTCGATGGATGCTGCGGAGATGTAGAGGTTGAGTTGCCTGCTGGGCAATTCGAATACCCCGGATTTTGCATTGTTGATATAGAAGAGGGTATCAAAGTCGTGGGAATATACACGCATTCCAATCACATAATGATTATAGTCATTGGGGTCTTCGATTTCAATGTAGAGAAAATCGCCATCCTGTCCAACGGTCTTAATGGATGGGCTCTTTGGTCCAAGTGCTGCCATAGCTGCTCCTGTGCCATTAATGGTAGCATTTCGCGCGAGATAATTAAAGTCAACAAAGAAGCTGTCAATGACAGTATCGCCATCCGTGTCAACTCCCAGGATATCATCAGAGGTGTGCTGTCTGTCATGATAACCAGGGTCAAGGACATCGGCATTTCCGTGTTCATTGGCAGAACAAAAGCGCATCGCTGCAAATCCGTTTTCGCGAAACGGGATATGATCGCTGCCCCTGCCGGTCCTGTCTTCTGCTGACATGATGGTCACCATCATCGGTACTGTAGAGAGAGGTTTGATCATCTCCTGGTATTCAAGTTTGATAAACCGACTTAATGATTTATGAGGAGAATTAAATCCTCCGTATGAGAATAACCGAACCTGTGTACTGTCGATATGGTTGAGTCCGGGACAAGAGGGAGCTGATGATGTTTCGCCGCAGATGATACCACCTACGATATCATTGTTGAGGACTGCCTTGATCGGAATGTTTTCCTGAACAGCATATACGGCAAACGCATTTGATCCAACCAGACCTTGTTCTTCACCAGTAACGGTCATGAAGACGATAGTATGATCAAAGACATAGTATTGGCTCATGACTCTCGCAAGTTCTATGACAAGTGCAGTTCCGCTTCCGTTGTCTTCCATGCCTTCGGCCAGGCATTCGATATCACAAAGGCCTGCGCATCTGCTGTCGAAATGGGCTTCAATGATGATGCAGGATGGATCAGATGTGTCACGACCCGGAAGTACAGCAACAACATCTTTATGGCTGAGCATGCTACATACATTTTGGTCAAATTTGAGATAGCCGGTGACGAGTCTTCCACCATTGCTTATGCTATTTCGTTCGAATTGTTTGAGGATCCATTTACGTGCTGCACCGATACCAATAGTTTCAGAGATGGTATCAGAGCCGGTGTTGCGGTTATGAAAAGGCTGTAAGGCAATAAGCGTAGCCTTCATTGAATCAGGATTGATGAGGTGCAACATATCCTCACAGATCGTGTATGGATCGTCTATTGGAAATGGAGGTAAAAATATTGCCGGATCATAGTTCCCCTTCAGGATATTGTAAATCTCCGGGTTGG
>JAGOIB010000037.1 GCA_017995875.1 Saprospiraceae bacterium | reverse complement strand
ATCATTTGTGAACAACTACTTAAATTACCCCATGCATCTGCTGATGTAATACAATAGCCTCCTTTGTAAGTTAAAGTATCAGGTTGTAACCAGAAATTTTGATTGACCCCAACTGGCGAACCTGGGACTTCCTTTCCTGATTGTCCATCAGTACCCGTTGTGTAAATGTGATATTGAAGGATGTAAGGATCAAACGTACGTTGATCACTCCAATACAACATAAGTTTTCCATCATCCATATACCGATAGGACAAATCCTGTGGTGTGACGACTTCGCGAGGAATACCTGGCCTTGAACTTGCTGTCACCGAAGGATCAGAAAGCAAATAAGATGTACTTTCTGAACGGATGTGATATGTATATTCCATCTGTGCTTCCAATTGATTACTTGTATCCTGGTACGTCATGACCTTGCCGGTCAGTGGAAGAAAGGGGGATACTTGTGTCCATGAAGTGGTATCCTTATCTCGACGATAGACATAGTATCCTCTTGAATGGTAGAGACCATCTTGCGTTGGCCATTTTAGGACAACACCTTTTTTATCAGGAGAAGCAATGAGGTCCATCGGAGGTTGCGGTTTTTCTTTAACCAATGGCGTTACAAAACGGGTAATACTTTTTGGCCCATCACCCATCTGATCGAGAATCTGGATGTAGTAGAAAAAGTTTTGCATGACACCTTCCACATGATCAATGTAAATGGAATCAGAAGCCGGCAGCGTTGCAATTCGCTGATAGGGTCCATTACTTGTTAGGCCCCGATAGATTTCAAAACCCCTGACACGTTCCTTGACGGTACAATTCCAGTACAGTCTGATTGATTTGCTTTCTTCCGCAACATCACACTTGAAATCAACGAAGGCAGGCGCAGAAAGTTGGTTGTAGTTGTGTGCGTAGACCGGAGCCAGTTTGGGAAATGTATTTCCAAAATAATCAAACGGTTCGATCGTGTACAGGAATTCACCTGCCTGATTCATAGTGTCACGAATGTTCATTTCAATCCGGTCAGCCAGTGTGGAAGTGAAGACCAACGGAAAGATTTCTGTTTCAACTACTGCACCAACAGACTTCTTGTAGACCTTCGCTCCTTTGATCCAACTATCATTTGGAAAAAGGTATTTGAGTTGAATGCTGTGGCCATTGTCCTTCACAGATTCAGTTTTTATGGTTGAAGCAGCCATATGTGTATGATCACGCCATTCAATAATCTTGGTTTTATCAGGAGATTTTGGGATGCGGAGTGAGATTGTGGCTGATGTAAGTGGTGTATTGCCGTTAATAAAAGCTGCCTGGCCAAGTGCCAATAACATGGTTGGATGAAATTGGAGCGAGGGGGCCAGGGCAGGCATTTCTTCAAGTCGGATCCACATTTTATGCAGATCTTCATCCATAAGGACTACCGGTCCTGATATTATTTTTTCTGCCTCGCGGTAACTACGGATAAAATCATTTTCATTAGCGGGCCATTTGTATGCGTCATTATTGATGCCGGGCGTATCAAAGCGGATGTCGACTGATTTGTCAGGGGTTTCCTGGAAAACGATAAAGGAACCACCTTTGGCAGAATAAATCTGTGCAAATATTGGTGTGCTATTGGTTACCAACAACAGAGCAATAGTATATTGTATTTGAAGTAAGTTGCGCATTGTTTTCTTTTTTTTAGTCACAGGTATATTCACTTGAACTTCCACCCGCACAGGTTTCCCCGAGTGCTGCATCGATCTCAGGATCATGTTCTGAACTAAACAGGATATCAACTTTGCCACCGAATGATTCAGAAATACCACAGATGGATCCACTAAACGATAGTGAGCCACAGCCATGGCCTGAAAGCTCCCATTGGCCGCCGCTTCGATGTAACTCGGCTTCGAGTAATAATTGAACTTCTGCAGCAAGACAAATAGATGGATCTACACATGGAACAGGAGGAATCAGTATGGAAGCCTGTACCATAGCTCCGGCAAATGCCAGTGCACCAAATCCAAAAGCGGATTCATCATTAGCTCCGGCAAAATCCATATAGAACCGTGCGTCAAATCCAACAGAAGCACCACCGGCTACAGAGAAGAAAACTAAATTGACCTCTGTCATAGGCGCATCAATCAAGTCGACTCTGCCGGTTATAAAGAATCCGTTCAATTCTCTGTCTGCAAGTGTTTCCGGAGGGTTTTGATTCTTTGCATATTGCATGGTAAAGGCAACCATTTCCTGCGGAATGTTTGTATGCGATCCCAATAAAAATCCAAGTGTTGCATTAAAGGCACCAGCAGCAATCGAACCATCTATGGCAGCGGCGAAAAGAAAACCATCAGGATCTACAAGTATCTGTGCCTGTATCTGATCAACAGTGACTGGTCCCATCACTATACCTGGTGGTGGGGGATCAAAATCCATCGCACCAAACAGGGATTGCTTTTGGAAATCATACGTCAGTTGAATAGCGGCGAAGCCAAGATCGATTTTGTCAACGGAGAGGTTTGCATCAGTTGCATTGACAGCACCACTAACAACAAATGTGATTGGTTGCTGATCAGGGTCTAAGCCTTCAAAATCGGACATATTCGCTTTGAAGGAAAGAGCCTCCCATTGATTGTCATCGACAGTCTGACTGCCGGACCGAACCAGCATCTTTTTTCCATTGCCCCCAAAATTGATTGCCTGATCCACTTTCGTATAATCAAGGTTCTGGATATTCAGGTCCTTATCAATGATGTGCAGTTTGACAAAATTGTAATCTACTTCAAGAATACCGTTTAGCAGAAACTCCTTGCCATTTTCATATACCCTGATGACACCCGTGCTGTAGAAATGTTTGTTTTTGTAATACTGTTTTGTTGCATTGCCGCTATTAGGATCTAGTCTGAATGAAACTTGCCCGTAAGTTTCCAGGAGGCCAGCGTAGGATGAAATGATTTGTCCGGTAGGATTTTGATTGGACCCCTGATATTTGATCAGCATAACACTCTCTTGTAAACCCGGGACTCTCACTTGCGATCTCCCTAGGCGTGCATTGCCCGAAAGAATGAAATACCCCTGACCTGTGGTAATGTCTGTCACCGTGAAATCTGCGATATCATAAGGACGCACCACGCCTTGTAGGGTGAGATCCAGTTCCGCATCTTCGCTGTTGAGGAGAATTGTTTTAATTGAAATTTTATCTTGCGCCCTGAGTAAATCAAGGTTATTAATTTCCGCGACAATAGCATCCTCCATAAAGACACCATTATCATCCAGTTTTCTGACCGAGAGTTTCCAACCTATATTTGAATTGCCTTTGCTCAGTACGACGTTTACGCCATTCATAAGTATGACATCCTTGATCCCTGATAAGGTCAGTTTATTGATCGACCCGACGTCACTCATGATCAATTGATAAGGCTGGATAACTGGATTATTGACAGGTACATCGACTTGGCCAGTCTGAATAAATCCTGTACTTACGGTAATGCCTCCGAGATCAGGGTCATAATGAAATGGGGTTGTGCTGTAGTACCTCCAGAGCTTGCCCATCTTGAAATCAAGACGATTGGTGCCATTCATGCCGGTATGAATATCATCCGGTGTGACGACGATTTTGCCAATCGATAATTCAAGATCGCGCGGTGAAACATCATCAATATCAGTATGAAGGATTGTATGGATATAAAATGCTTCTGAAGAAACAAATGATCTCGACGAATCACTTGTTGCCGGAAATTGAAAGACCTGGTATGCATGAGACCGAGGTCTGTTACCCGCTCCAATGTCCATAAGGTAAAAATCATTTGGGCCTGGTTCAGGTTCCTGGCCTGGTTGTATTGCCTGGCCTATTTCAATCGGATTATAAAATTGCATGCCTGTATTGAATACCGTAATATTATATTCAGTAGGCGTACTTCCCAGATAGAATTTGCCATCAAAATTGTACGAGAAATTGAAGGAGGACAATTCTGTTTCAACGACGCCTTCTATTTTTCCATGTCCCGTTCCGGTTTTTTGGAGAGATAACTTGTTTGTAGAAGCCCCATCAATGACCCGTTTTGGTTTGAGCATCACATCGAACTGATTGTACAAGGTAACTTCTGCTCCTGATTGTTGCAATGTAATCCCCGTATTGACCGGTTCCATGATCTTGCGTCCATCATCAGCATGCTGCCCGGAATATTTGAATTTGATTTTTGGATAGGGTATGCGTACTTCATTATACTTACTCTTGAATCTTGCATTCTCCGGTAACTCAGTAAGGAATCCTTCGAACAAGGTATCTGTAGTGCCACCTTGTCCTGTTTTGATTTCGACTCCAGTAATCGCTGTAGGGAATCCCCAGATATCCGGGATGGTGATATTGCCGAGATATTTTAAAGCAATTTGAAAGGGCGGATTCACTGGCCTGCTCGTGGAGACAGAAACAGTCTTACCAATATACAAATGCGTATCATCTTCCTTCCATGCAGTCACCTCAACCGTTGAAGGGCCTGTAGGTACGCCTTCCAGTGTGCATATACCATCTGCACCTGTGATACACTGAATATAACTATTTCCGGATGGTGAAGAGGAGAGTAACGTCTGAACGATGGCGCCAGCAATAGGTATTGGATTTGAACTTTGTTGTTGTTGGCCACTTTGATCCCGTATGACCAGGACTTTCAATTTGCGTCCTTCTTTCAGGGTAATGTTATGAATGACATATTCCTTGCTGATAGGAATACGCATGATCGTATCTACTGGGACCAGTGACGCCAGTTCCGGATCGATCCGTACACGATAATTTATCTCCGGTGAGGCAAATCGAAAGGCAACAGTTCCCAGTGTATTGGTTTGCCTTACATTTTCATCAACTGAGATCCGCGCCTGGACATTTTCTCCATTCGGGCCTTTGATATGAAAGATGGCCCTATGCAGTTTTTCTTTGACTGTGATTTTTCCGAGCGATTGTATCTGCCCGTAGGGTACATCCTCTACATCAACATAGCATGTGTCTTGAAAATATTGCTCGGCTAATGGAATGATAACAAGTCGTTTTTGATTACCGGATTGGGCAGGCAGGTTAAACTTCGCCATTTGGGTTGATTGCTGCTGGAGGTTCATGCCATTTTGTATGGCCATGCCATTGTTCATGCTGATTTCAAACAACCTGGTGTCTTCATCCATCGCGTCACCAATTCCGTTGATATCGCCGCAAAAGTCATCGATGCCCTGAGGCAAAGCGCCTAGCGTCGTCTGTACATGCGGACCATCAGCAAGACGTACAAGCGCCAGAATCGATTTACCATCCTCATCCTGAATAAATCCGGAAAGCAAACCCAACGGTACCATTTCCACATCATTAAGGTCCCATTGTTGTCCGGGACGTAGCGATTTTAGAATGTTATTTTCCGGCAATACGCGGTCACTATAGCCTGCCAGCTCAAATGTAATCTGCCACTTGTAATCAGTACTCTCATCAGGATCAACCGGCAGATTGCTGAATTGAAAGTAGCCGTAATAATCTGAGTATGTTGAATAGGTCTCATGTACCTGATAATTGTGCATTCGTTTGATCGTTACCAATACATTTGCCAACGGTTGTTTGTCATCACCTGTTGACGTGACGACAAAACCAAAGACACGTGGGGCACGGGGATAGGCAGTAAGCGTATCACTAATGAGTATGGGTTTATGTTGGCAGAAGCTATTGAGGTTGACGTCAAGATTCTGTTCACAATATTCCGGTTCAAACACCTGATACAGTGAGGTCATCAAAGGAATCTGATAATTGATGCCTCCATCCAGTGGGGCATCTCCACGAACGTAATATGCATGTCCGGCCACCAGACGTGTGAAGAGTGCATCGCCATCGCCAAGCGTTCGCATGACAGAAACTGAATCATACTCACCATCGACATCCAGGTTTCCAATCATCATGTCGTTCTGATTTATTAAACCTGAATCATTATCGGGTTCACCGGCAAAATCACGAAGACCTTGTCCTTCTTCGATTGGAATATCAGTTGGTAAACCTGATTTATGACGACTAAACAATATGTCCGTATGAGGAATACCTTCCCCTTCATCTATAGCCTGATAGTTTTCATTGTTTTCCCAACGGCCCCCAACTACTCTCAGATCAAGATCAAATGACTTGACATAAGCTACCTGATCAGGCAATTGTAATGTATCTCCGGGATGCGTCCAGAAGATGAGGTCCGGTGAATAATAAAAGGGCGATGCAACTTCGAGCCTCAACACCTTGTACAGGTGACCGCCATTAATTTCAACGTCTTTATACCCCTCCTGACCGGGAGCACTGTTGATGGTTCCTGATCGTAATGATTGTTGGCCGCCAGGGATATTGAGATTCCCATTTACGTTTTGTTGCATTCCAACATTATTAATCTCCATTCCCGGAGGATTAGCAAGCAAGTCTACAGGATTTGAAATTACATCCCCGGGATTGGAAACGATATCGAGGGGATGAACAAATACATTTTCTTCTTCAGGTACATCTACGGATTCGCATTCCTGATAGATCGTAGCCTGACCCGGATAGTTCGTAAAACTGAGACCTGGAGTAGATTGTGTAAAGCGCAATGAATAGTTGCCTTCTCCATCGGTTTTGCCTACGGCAAGTACTCGGTTGTACATAGTGGCATTTATGCCGGCAGAACCCATACTTAAAGGGTTATCAGCACCGGGGCCATTGTTGGTGAGCCCATTGATGATCACTGTCCGACTATTGCCACCAAATGCGCCACCCATGGTATTGTAATCATCGGGTAGTATAAAGACATCTTTATGTACCGTCCAGCTTGCTCCATTTTCGGGCAGATAGGTAACATTGCAATCCATGATCACCCAGCTCTCGATCAGTTTGATAGGAATATCCCCGAGTGGCTTACTATTCAACGTGGAAACGGGGAAGGCATCGAGATAACTTTTTGGTGTCAAGGCAGCTACCGGCATTTCGAGAACTTCTAATTCAAAGGGGCTTTCCTCACCTATGATAAAAGGCATGTTGCCTGTTCCCGGATTCAGATTGCGATTGACCATTTCAATGGCGCCGAAAGTTTCTCCTGGAAATTTGTAACGCAATTGTCCTTCGACGAGTGTTCTTGTTTGTACAATCTCAAAATCTTTTGGTAGGATTGGATTTAATAATAGAAAGTCTTTGTCATCATCTTCAAATGGATCGCCAATCGTAAAACTGCAAAGTTCGCTCTGTCCCTGATTTTCAAATGTGATGTTCATCATCCGGTCCCTGACTTTAACAGCCCAGAGATATGTTTTCCCTTTGATAAGCCGTATGTCAGTAGGTTGATATTGGTAAAAAGGTGTGGTGAGATTGCTTTTTACAATCGCATTGCCTGCATGATAATCTATCGCCAGTTGCAGCAAATCCTGCGGATTACTTCCGCTCAGCCATTCTACGATATAGAGATCATACACTAAAGAAGCATTTCCTGTATTGCCTCCGGGTAAGGTCCATTGGAAAAATGGAAGTTGCCCGTCGAATATGCCATCGCATTCCGGACTTACCAATTGTGGTGGTGTCGGATAGCTTATTGGTAATAATGCACAACCCGATGGAGCCTCTTCAGATAAAGGAATATTGGTTTGATAGTCGACCGCCTGAATGCAAACCGTATAAGTGCCTTCAGGCAAAATGCCATCTTTCAGAATTTTCATCTTCAGATCTTCAGGGCCTTCATAGACAACATTGTTAGGATCAAAGAAAGCACGTGAACCTGAGGAGGCTGGAATACGAAGCAGGCTGTTCGGAAGTAGTGTGATCGGCTTCGGTGGCATATAATCAGCATCAGTTCGCAGTGCTATCCCGTTATCTCCTTCAATCGAGCCAATAAGTTTTACAGATAAAGTTTGCGTGCTTAAGCTTTGAAGCTGAATGACCATTTTGTTTTCATATTGCAGATAGTCCTGCAGGTATGGACTGTAGGGTGGAGGGATGATGACCGACACTACAATAGCATCACTCTGAGCCCTCAAGGTGGTGAAGGACACGCTCCACACTAAACACCATATAAGCAATATTCGTAGTTTCATTTTCAGGTGCTGTTTGAAAATTTATAAATTGATCTGGAGTCCGAGGGTGAATTGATTTTCAGTAAATGATCCTTCCCCGGTCGGAGTTTCATTCTTAATGAGTTGACCAAGGAAGAAGCATTGTATTTGTTTTTGAATTTGATAACTGGCATCAACACTGAAGACAATCGAGTTGCCATTCGGATTTTCATCAAGCCTGTTGATGAAGTATTGTATTTGTCCACCTGCATGGAACAACCCTTTTACATCTGTATAGGATCCATTGCCTCCGAGCCCCCTGCTTGACGTGATAGATGTAGTAGCATCTGTAACCAATGAAGTTAACAACGCACCTAACGTAAATCGGTTTGATGATATGGGCGACAGGGTATAGCCAATGTTGAGTTGTCTTGTCTTTATATCTTCAGGAGCTACTATAGATGATTTGTTGAAGGATAATTTATTAAAACTTATGGTGCCATATACCTGATGTTGCCATGTTTGACCTGTAATAAAGAATGACGGACTGAGCCCATAAGATCCATTGACCTGGCTGATCCGTGTAGAATCGGTCAGTGCTTTTAAGCCGGGCGTTTGGGTCAAGCCAAAATTGGTATAGTACGCACCGAGTTGAAAAAAGCGACTTTGATTCCATTGGGCATAGGCAGACTGGATTAAGCGTTTACTGGTCGCTAATCTTGTATCGTATAAGTTATCTTTCTGAATCCCTATCTGTCCACGAATGCGAAGCGTTTTTTTCAATAAGGAAAAATTGGGGGCAATCGTCCATTGAGAGATGTCGGATTGGAGATAATATACACCCATGGATTTGAAGTCAGGGTCAATTCGTTTGTAATTGAGCTGTATACCCCAGGTTGGTTTTTTGTAACCTATGCCGGCTTCGCCTGCAAATAATATTTGTGTGGATTCTTTCGGTTGTAATACATTCACTAAAAATCCAACATCATCTGCAACATCATAGTCGGCTGAAGTGGTATCCCGCGTATAGACGCTTGAAGCCAGATCAAATTTCAGCTCAACAAATTTTGACAATTTCAATTTCGACTGGATGCCCAGGGCAACATTTTCCTGTGGCCTTACAGCCAATGTATCGATGGGGTCATCAGGCCCCTTGATATCGAAAGCCTTCATCCCGACAAAGTCTACGTAGGAGTTGACTGTGCCAAAACCAACTTTAGCGCCATAGGCATGTCTTTCAAATTTCGGCAAACTTTGCTGTAGTAAAAATGAATTGGCTGAAGCTTCCGTTGAATCTTCCCTTATCGCTTTTTGTAGTCTTCCATATAAGGCAGCTAATCTGAGTTTTCCTGGAGTAAGCTCTACACCTGCACCGAGAAACTGGCGATTCGCAAATGTATATTTCGACAAGGCCATCGTATTATATCCGAGATAAGCCTTGATCCATTTGTATTGTGGGGCTATTCCTATACGGTTGAAAGGTTGCTGAATCGAACGCTGTTGGTTTGACAGAATAAAACTAACCGGTATGTCAAATCCTTTGATGGTCAATCGGGGTGTGCCATGCAGGAAGTAGGAGAATGGCTCTTGACGGTAATCTTGTCCACTGATATGATACGCTGTCGCAGATAATCTGATCGATGAACCGAATTCAACCCATGGTGTTTTCGCTTGTTGAGCCCAAAGTGGTGGCACAAACAGGATGTACAATCCAATAAGCTGAATGACCTTTGACTTTTGCATGACCGGTTTTTAGAATTAACTGATTAGTTTTTCTTCAGCAATTCTATTTCCTCCTGCAGTTGGATAATTTTTTCTTCCTGCTCCTGAATGGCTTTGATCAAGACAGGGATGAGGTCGCTGTAATAGACGCCAAGTCTATCTGTGCCTTCGGGATCTTCTGATGTTGGTCTTGCTATCACTTCGGGAATTACCTTTTCCAGATCCTGCGCCAATAGGCCAAGTTTTACTTTTCCATCATTGCGCGAAATCCATTCAAATGAAACCGGCTTAAGTTTCATGACATCAGCAAGACCATACTGTAGAGAAGTAATATTTTTCTTTTCTCTTGCATCCGAAGTATTGATAGAACCATCCACTGCCCATACCGCAGTCCATCTTCTTGTGGCTGTCCCTAATGCTTTGCTATCGTCAATTTCAGGCACTAAGTTGCTGGAGAATTCAATAGAACTTGTTGCCCATTTCCCAAAGGTTTGATCATCCATTTGGATTTTTTGTGTCCCGGTGATATGCAGTTTGTTAGTGGGTACATTCGTTCCAAGGCCAATGTTTCCTGTGTTGTAGAAAAGGTTAGTACCATTTTGTGACCAATACTGAGTGGGTGCTGCAGCCGGGCGCCATGCCGATGGGCCACCGATAGAAGGTGGTATGTACTGTAAATACTGACCTACTGATGGATCATCGCCTGAAATGGGAAAGTCCTGTAGTTGGTTTGCATTCCACTGTGCTGTTGTATTTTCTGCTGAGATGACATTGCCGGTGATGTTGATACCGGTTCCTTCTGTATAGGCCTGGCCATTGTCAGCAGCAGGACTCCAATTGGCTCCATCATATTTCAGTACCTGACCATTAGATGGAGCGGCGGCTGAAATGTTCCGGCTTTGCAATTGATTGGCGTTCCACAATGCCTGTGTATTTGTGGCTGAAATAGTATTACCATTGATATCGATGCCGGTGCCTTCGTTGTAGGTTGGCAGATTAACTGATCCACCATTTGTTAGCGAAACAACATTTCCATTGATCGATAAGGTCTGAATTTCATTGGATGCATTGTTGTCGTTATCACCTGTATTGGATATGATGCCTCCATTGATCCCGATACCATTTCCTGCTGTATAATTCTGGCCGTTATCATCCTGAGGTACCCAGGAATTTCCATTCCATTTTAACACATCTCCATTTGATGCACCTTGTGTAGCAATGCCTAATGGAGATCCAAGTGTCCCGTTACCTGTGAGCTCAGGTTCAGTGACAATCGTTTGGCTGCCCCAGTTATCTCCACCGGATCCTGTAGGCAGTGTGACTGCATTACCATTTGATATCGCCAGTTGATTGCCATTGACAGTAAGCGTTTGTTCGTCAAGATCATTTTCCGGTCCCCAGTCATCTCCATTTTGATCCACCAAGCTTCCTGCTCTGTCCGCAAATAATGCGTAGGGCACGCTTTGCAAAGATGTGATACCAAATGGAGCATAATTTTGGCCACCGGCAGGATCAAGTTCTACCCGGATACGCACGTCACCACTTTTCCAATCCGTCGATGTAAAATTGCCCTGGGATGCATTACCATCACCAATGACCAGACTGATGCCACCTAATGCATTTGTTGAAAGAGATTGTGTTTCCTGGTAGTATACTACATTACCTGCATTGTTCTCCAGGGTGAATCTAAATTGAACAGGTGTGTTGAGTAATGGATTCCCATTATTGTCCCGAATCACAGCCTGATATTGAAAACCCTGAGGCACCTGTGCTGAAAGTTGAGCAACGGATGCAAATAGTATGCATAGTAGGATTAGGTATGATTTCATGTGGTATAAGATTTATAGTTTAATGAATGGTTGTGTAATTGCATTGGATGATTGATCCTGGATATTAATAAAGTATAGCCCAGGTCGTAAGTAGTTCAATTGAAGGATCATTGATTGCTCAGCCAGAATGGGTTCTGTTATCATTGGCTGACCAAGTACATTAGTGATTTGAACCAAATGGAATAGAACAGCATCTTTTGATTCAATATGCAGCTCATTTGTGGTTGGGTTGGGAAATATCCGATAAGAATATTCCTGGAGTGAATACTTAGCAACAGATGTTAGATTGATCTGGCCGGGTTGTTGAAACCCTTCTGTAATCCAATGGTCATCTGATTGTGTATAAGTGATGCAAGGCTCTCCCATAGAATAGGAGAGAAATAGAGATCCGTTCTGCGACAATCCACCTCCTGAACCAATCAGGAATAGGTCATCTGATTGAGCCTGGGTTAGGTGGTAAGACATTGCTAACAGCAGGATGGCAATAATTTTTTGAGTCATCATACGTTTCATTTTTTTTCAATGGTTGGGGAAATGGAGTCCAGTTCAATCACCAATTGCAAAATTTCACGATACTTCGGTTCAGTATTGAGGAAGGGACTGATGATAGGTGCGATATAGTGTGGTTGAGATATGGTGCCGTTGCGCCGCATAGGTAGATATATATATTGCAGCCACTGCCAGACGTCTATTATGTGGTTCTCCTGATAATTTTTTATCCATCCGGGGATTTCGGTTGACCAGACACCGACCTTTTTCATCGTTTCTTCGATGATGTCTATCTGGACGTTCGTTGGATTTGGATGATAGGGCATGCATGGATGATTTCAAATCAAACATATCCACACTTCCCGGGGCAGTCATTTAGAAACTACCATATGGTATTTTTCTGGTCTTAAATGGATATATTGAATTAGAATACGGTTACAGGGCAACCATACTACCCACCCTGATGAGCGAACGGTATCATGTGATGATAGAGTGGGTAGTCCCGGGCACTCAACTTATTTACTTTTGTACATGCTGTTAAGGCTAAAGAGATATCAACTATGGCTATGGATCCTCGTGTTCCTGGACCCAGGCTATCCATTGTTGGCACAGCAGCTTTCCTTTCGCTACCTGGGTAAAGATCAGGGCATGAATAGTCTTGCTTCCTGGAACTGCGCTTTGGACCAGCATGGGTTTATATGGATTGCTTCCACGGATGGCTTGGTACGATTCAATGGTAAGGAAACAACTTATTTTTTTCAGGAAACGCATCCTGAAATGCCGGCTGATCAGATTGGATTTATTCTTTGTGACAGCCGAAATCGGATATGGGTGTGTTTTGATAATGGGTTGGTACGAATAGATGAAAATCGAAAGTTCAAACGCCAGGTTATTATCGAGGACAAGCCGGATATCAAAGCAGCTGTATGCTTTGAAGATCATGAGGGGACTATTTATACAATGACCCCCGAAGGTGTTTTTGCAAGCAAGAATGGTGAAGAAAAATGGGAATCTCAATCCTGGCTGGACAGCCTGCTTGCCGGGAGAAGGTTTAGGGATATACGTCGCTTTGATCAGGATCATTATCTGATCGTCCTTCCATCTTCGGGTGTATTGCTGGTCAATCTGAAGGAAAGAAAGCAGGAGGTTTTTATTCCAGGGAAAGGAATAAATAGTGTCGCGCGTTTTGATGATGAAAGTATTCTAATCGGCAAGAGTGGCGGGTTTAATTTGTTTTACATATCCCTTGACCAACCGGAGATACAGCATAAAATTGAATTGCCACCTTTCTTTTCCGAAAACAATCTGCACGAACAGATTAATTATATGGTCACGGCAGCAGATCAAAAAATCTACATGACCACTGTAGGGGCCGGATTGGTGTGCCTGGATAGCTCATTGACCAGGTATACTTTGTATGCTCATGATCCGGTGGATCCTTCAACGATTGTAAACAATAGCCTACGCTACATTATAGCAGATTCCACCGGCAACCTTGTCATTACTTCCCTGGATGGCGTCAATTATACCAATGTGCATAATGCAGCAGTGGAATATGTCAACTATCTCAGGCTGGAAGATGGAGAGATTATCGATAAGCGGGTGATCAGTATTGCCGAAGACCGCTATCAGAAGTTGTGGATTTGTACTACAGACAATGTCTACATATATGACCATGATTCGAATACAACAAAACGTATTTTTATTCCTCCGGAAGCCCACCTTAAAAATGAAAATTTAGCTCCGATCTATGTTGAACGCGATCAGTCAGATCATCTATGGGTAGCGCTTCGGCATGAAGGGATTGTTATTTTTTCCCCGGATGGGACATTTAAAAAGTTTCTATCGGCTAAAGATTATCCTGGATTCGGAAATTCGATCAATGATACAAGAGTGATTCGTAAGGGGATTGATGGTTTTATGTATCTGGGAACGGAAAAGGGTTTGTTTAGAATGCGCTATGATGGATTTGCCCTGGATTCATTTACAAATGATCCTGCTTTAGCTCCACTCAGGAATGAAAGGATAGTCGATATTTATCCTGTTCCAAACGGTATTTGGGTTTCCTCTTCCCCAGGTGGAGCTGCCTGGCATTATTCATTTGCCGATAAGAAATTGAAATTCTTTAACCAGGAAAATGGATTGCCTTCCAATCGGATTTATGGGATCTCCGGTGACCAGCAAGGTGATATTTATGTTGGCTCATATAGTGGATTGGCCATCATTTCACCAAATGATTCCGTGCGAAATCTTACAAAAGGACAAGGGCTGATCAGTCCACGCATTGAAACTAACGAAACAGCGGATGATGGATCGGTATGGATGACCAACAATTACAATTTGCTCAAGTATGATCCGAAAGATGGCAGGATCAGTAAGCTTGGAAGCAGGCAAGGGCTCACCAAAATCAATTTTGCCATCATGGGTTCTGTCAAATTGTCTTCAGGGAAATTGGCCTTTGGAGCCAATAAAGGCTTTGTCATCGTCGATCCACGCACCATTGATTTTGGAACAGACTCCCTGAAAGTCTTTGCTTTTTACCGGAATGCGGAAGGAAGCGAAATCGAATTGGTGCCAGGGGAAAAACTCAGTTTTGATTATAATCAACAAAACATCCACTTTTCATTTGCGGTCAATGACCTGATCTTAGCGGACCAGGTTTTGTTCAAGTATCAGTTGTCAAAGAATAATGAAGGCCCCTGGTCAACGCCTTCCTTAAATGCTTCTGCAGATTTTAACCTTGATCCTGGATCTTATGAGCTAAACGTGCAAGCCTATGATGGCCACACCTGGTTTGCACTTGCTTCACCGATCCACTTTCACATTATGGCACCATGGTGGAGACAATGGTGGTTTATCATCCTGATCGGCCTGCTTGTGTTCATTGCTGTGTGGACTTTCTTAAACGGACGCTTTCAAAAAATACGAAAGGAATTATTGGTGACACGTCAGATTGCGGACCTGGAAGCTAAGGCTCTACGTGCTCAGATGAACCCTCATTTTGTATTCAATAGTCTCAATGCTATACAGGAATGTATTGTCACCGGAAAAATAGAGGAGGCCTATGCGTATTTATCTCAGTTTTCAAGATTACTTCGATTGGTCCTTGAGCATTCGGACATGACGGAGGTGTCATTGCACGATGAACTGGAAGTGTTGTCCTTATTTGTCTCCCTCGAAAAACTAAGGTTCAGGAATGATATGCAGTATACCTTAAACGTCGAGAAGGATCTTGATGATGAAGAGATCAGGATTCCCCCCATGTTGATTCAACCTCACCTCGAAAACGCGATCTGGCATGGGCTGCGGCACAAAGAAGGCGAGAAAATACTTACCTTATCCATTGCGGAGATCATACCTGGTTATCTTCAGGTAGTGATTGAAGACAATGGTGTTGGGCGAGTGAAGGCGGCTGCTCTACGTCAGGACAGGCTCGGAGATCATAAACATAAATCTATCGGTAAACAATTATCAGGCAACAGGTTGGAGTTGTTGAGGAAAAATCATCCAAAAGCCAATATGGAGATCATTGATCTGTATGATGATGACGGAATGGCTTCAGGTACAAGGGTGTTATTGGTGATTCCAATATCGGATATAAAGATTGAAAACAGGAATAAGGAATGATACGGATACTCATCCTTGATGACGAAGAGGCAGCATGCAATATCCTGTCCATACTGATCCACAAATTCATGCCGCTCGAGCATGAAATACATATTGAACAGGATCCTGCTAAAGCTCTTCAAGCCCTGACGGAATTCCAACCTACGCTGGTCATGCTTGATATTGAAATGCCGGGCATGAACGGTTTTGATTTCCTCAACAAAGCAGGTACATGGGATTTCGACGTGATCTTCACTACAGCGTATGATAAGTATGCCATCAAGGCGATTCGTTTTAGTGCCCTGGATTACCTGCTCAAGCCACTCGATATTCTTGAACTGCAAAATGCACTCAACCGACATATTATACGACGGAATCTATCGCAACAAGCCAGGCATGACCTTGTGCACAACCTGATTGAAAATGTGCAGAAAACTGATTCGGATGAATACCGGTTAGCGGTATCAACAGCAGAAGGAGTCTTCTTTTATCTGCCCTCAGAAATCATCAGGTGCGAAGGAGAAAGTAATTACACGAAATTCTTTTTGGAAGGATCGAAACCACTCATGGTATCGCATACACTAAAGGACTATGAATCCATCCTTTCAGATTATGGTTTTGTACGTGTCCACAAATCCCATCTTGTCAATATGAAATATGTTACGAAAATGGATAGGGACGGGTTTGTTTGGCTGCACAATGGGGATAGTGTGCCTGTGTCAAGACGGAGGAAAGAGGAAGTGATGTCTCTGTTGAAGAATGAGAGATAAAGTTTCGAGTTTCGAGTTTCGAGTGACGAGTGTTATTGTGAGTTGTCAGTTGTGAGTTGTGAATTGTGAGGAATATAGTAGGTAATGATAAGATGGATGGCGTAGCCATCCATGAAATGCAAACGTTAAGCGTAAGTTTACTTACGCTTGCGCGTACGCCAGGTTAACCTTGCGAATAGCGATTGGTTAAGTCATGAGTCTGACATCTGCGAGTCTGACATCTGCATTCTAAACGAAATCGTCATACGTCAAGGGTTAAGTATTGGGTTATTGTTTTGTGCGGTTTGTGGAGGGCAATACATTAAGAGTAGAACCCGTTTTGCTTAGGACATATGTCTGATCGAAATAGTTTATGAAGCTTCCCCTTGCCACATGGCTCTTTGTTCTGCTTTCAAGTTGCTCCGGAAAAGCGCAAACAACATTTGGCATAAAGGGTGGCCCGAATTTCTCTTATATGAGT
>JAGOIB010000159.1:1622-4492 GCA_017995875.1 Saprospiraceae bacterium | reverse complement strand
GTAGAATCCAATTGCGTCAATCGGGCATTATATAGAATGCCTGGTTCAAGAAAATCAGGAGCAGCTTCGATGAAGCTATTCGTTGGACCAAAAGACATAATGAAATTCTGGTTTCCATCATTAATCCATACTTCAGATCCTTCTGGTCCTACTTTGTCCCATACCAAATGAGGGACATTCCCTGAAAACGATAGTTGTGGAGGTGAAATAAAATGGCATGTTCCTTCTGATGCATCTGAAATATATTGACATTTCAGTTGGTACTGATCTTCAAACCTCGTCCAGATACCTTCAACGGTGAAAGGCGAATCAGAGATAGGATAACCTTCTACATCCTGACCATTAGTAATAGAGAGCCTTGCAATGTTTCCTTGCTGATCATAAACTGTATACCAACCTTCTGAAAGTAATGGTTCGCATGAAGCAATACCCATGCATGTAAAAATAACCTTCCTTGATTCAAATTCGGAATCGCTACTATCTTCAAGATTATCCAGTGAAAGGGTTTTAATTTGTCTGTTGCTTGCAATAAACACCGCGGACATGACAGGTGATAATTGAAGTTCGCCTCTGTACTTTGATAAAACTCCGGTAATCACAATCGAATCACCGGAAAGATATGATGCGAGTAATCCTCCATAGGCGGCGATCCCTGCCTGATCATCCTGCATGTAGCGGAGCTGACCGTATTCAGGTCCTGAAGTAATGGTACCAGTAGTCGTCACAACAGATCCTACAGGAAGCAGTCGTATTTCTTCAATGGATTGTTGGCTAAACAAAGAAAAGGTAACAAAAAGAGGCAAGAGAAATGTAAATGCCCTTTTGTATCCTATTCTTATGCTTTGCATCACAACTTCTCTACTTTGACATTATCGATCCTAAAGGATGAAGTTTGTCCACCGGGACCACTGCCAACATATTTAAATCCGATACGTACTGGATTGCCAAATCCTGCAAGACCAACATCCCCTGAAGGAATGAATGCATGTTGTGTATCACCAGACATAGCCAGAACAGGAGAAAGTTGCTGCCAGGTTGCCCCTGTCACATCTGTACCATCAAAATCCGAAGAAATCCAAACTGTCAAGCCTGCCTGAACAAAGGAAGCATACGCACTTTCAAAAGTTATCTTCTTAGCGACATCCATCATGATAGGTGGAGTGATCAACCAGGATTCCATTTCACTTGCTGCATCGAGGTAAGCTGTGGCCTGTGCATAAACATTACTCTGGAAGACTTGTGATCTCCAGAGCCTGGTTCCTTTGACAGCTATGTTGGACCAACCCGGCAATGCAATATCAACATCGTCTAACAGTCCTGTGAAATCTTCATCCAAATCGTCACCGCCTCCGGTGCTTCCACCTACGACATCAGACAGATTGCGCATAACGAGCTGTGGTGCAAAATTTTCAGAAAGGATAGCTGTAATACTAACTTCGCCAGTTGGAACGGCTGTGTGCGAAAAATACGCCTGCGTCCTTGTAAACAGGACCATACTTCCGGTTCCATCACTAACGACTACAGTTCCATTGTAATAGGTACTATCCGGAGTCAACGTTGCATTATTGATTTTGACGAGTGTTGATTCCCAGGCTTGTGCATTTGTCAGAATTTCATTTACTGTTGCAATACGCGGAGTGACATCTCCAGGATTGCCGGATACAGACCCAGCACCAGTGGTCAATCCATCAATCTGAAGAAGACCATTAAACTCGCCAAGTTGTCCGCCCGTAATGTCAAGTGTTATCTCAGAACCTAATGCGAAAAAATGCGTAGCTGTGAATCTGATCGTGATACCTCCGGTAGCATCCTGTATATACATGTTTTTCCCGGTGACTGAATTGGATTCAAAATCACTAATAATTACCCCTTTGATACTTCCGGCTGGCAAAGTCATTGTGCTACCTGTATACAATTGTTTTATTGCATTGATACTTGTTAGTTCTCCGGTGCCTGAATTACATCGATTATTTTGCATGTCGACATCTTCCAAACTCCTGATGGTAATCTGATACACATCGCCAAAGATGCTGAGTATACCTTCCAGACTACCGTTCTCTGTCGGAGTTAAATCCCTGGCAAAAGAGGCAAAGTCACTGGTACGAATGATTAATTTGTTTTTAGCACAATCCTCAACCTCACTATTGTCAGGAAATGTTGTAGTTGAGTCAGCATACGTTTGGCCTGCATCAGAAGATATAAACTGTACATTTTCAAAGCGAACCAATGTGCTCACATCCGCAAGAGACAATTGGCCAATGGTTAAGGTTTTGGGAGTGGTAACATTTCCGTAAGTGGCGGGGACAATATATTGGGCTACCAAAGATTCCGGGATCCGGATGAGCTCTGGTTTTCCATTATCATCAACCCCTTCACCGGCACCTAGCTGAATCAAGCCATTGTAGTCCCCCAGCCATAATCCTTTCAATTTGACATAGACTTTTCTTCCTACAGGATATACATTGTGGAGATCAGACATCTCGATCCGCATTTCAATACCACCGGTTGCATCCTGGATCACCAGTTGCTTGAAGAAATTATCTTCTGTATCATCTGATACAACCAGACCTGCCAGGGTGGCATCATCGGTGATTTCCTCATATTGGTCCAGGGTATGCCTTGATTTCAACTCAGCAATGGTGATATTGACCGGAAGATTTGGATCCTCTCCACCTGCCGGAGGCTGATCATATTCCAGGTCTACGCATGATGACGGGATCAGCAATAAGATCGCGAAAAGGGGAATAAATAATTTGTTCATATACTGTGGTATCATTATTGTCTTCATTTTCAAATTTCAATTTTCAATCATTTAGACAGCACATGTGCTGTCTCTACAATTCATTATTCACTCTTCATTTTTCACTCTT
>JAGOIB010000159.1:0-1522 GCA_017995875.1 Saprospiraceae bacterium | reverse complement strand
ACCTGTATTGCTCATATCCGCCATTGATATAATCCTGGTTGTTGAGGAGATTGGTGATGCCAATGTTGAGTGCGAAGTAGGTTCTGTTTTTTGGCCAGTCTACTAGCCATGACTTGTAAAAGGAGAGATCAAGCGTCCATGCCGGATCGATTTTCTCCTGTCGGAGGATTTCATCCCATTGTGCACTTTGTGGCTCCACATCAGCTACTGCCTGGACAGTGCGACGTAATGGGTTGAAGTCAATCCAACTTTCTTCAAAGCGGTTGATATTGAGATACACAGACCAGAATTTTTTGGATTTATAGTTTAATCCGGCGGTGTAAGCAGATTGTGGGGAACCGGAAACGTAGAGATTCTTTGCATAAATCGTAACATCTTCCAGAAGGACTGAACCATCATTGTCCTGGGTAACAGTAGCATTGGGTCTGGAGGTGTAGATATATTGTCCGATCGACGCTGCTCCAGTGATAGTCAAGGTTGGTATGATTTTATATTCGACCGCTGCTTCGATACCTGTGTGTTGTTTATCGACTCCGGTCATGCTGAGGTTGACGAAAGTTCTCAGGTCATCGTGATAGAAGCTTGTAGACTCAATGCCATGCTTTGATGTTGCGTAAAAACCGGCGACAGACAGCTTGAGATAAGGAGCACTCAGGTTGTAACGGATTTCTCCAAGATTGGTGATTTCCTTCTCAAGGCCGTCGACCACATTATCCCTGGTACGCGGCGAGATAAAGGCATTCCTAAAGGTAGGCGCCATCTGTGAAGACAAACCTGATACTGTTACATAATTTCTACCATCAATCTTATAGCGGATTAATGCTTTGGCAGAAGGAAGGAAGAAGTTGAATTTATCGCTTTCGCCATAGGAGTTGTCAGGGAATTTACCATTCTGTGTCAATCCGTCTCTCCAATAGGTTTGATTTTTTGTTGAACCAGCCACTGCCAATTCCCATCGGTTCGTATTGAGTTCGTAGGAAATCCATGCAGTCTGTTGCCTGATTCTTGCATAATAATCATATCCAAACTGGTCACCTTCATTCACAATTCTATTTGGGCGGAGTAAATCGTTTTGTAACGCATCATCATCACCGGGAAAATCCTGTTCGGCGTACTTGTCATAATCCAGATAGAATTCGCCCCCAAGTAAATCATCAACAATTTTAAAATTGTGGGTATTCTGTATAACGACATTTGCTCCAAACCTGATTTGGCTCTTTTGATTGGGTAGATATTCAAGAACGATATTACCTGTGGCTTTGTCAAGGTCACTTCGTCTTTCTTCCAGGACATAACTTGACAATGCACCAGTATATGTGTTTCCAGGAATACCATCGACATTTTCAACAGTGTAATTACTATTGAGATTGACCTGATAAAGATTTTCCCATTGCACTTGTCTCAGATCCTGATCAGATGATAATACTGATCTCATCTGTTCGGCGAGTGCGGGATCATCTACATAACTTGGCAGTCTGCGATAATAGTCAGGGCGAGGATCGTTGGCATTGAGCCAGTCAAG
>JAGOIB010000036.1 GCA_017995875.1 Saprospiraceae bacterium | reverse complement strand
ACAGACGCGATTTATCGCGTCTCGGATTTGATGCCCGAGGCAAGAGCAGAGAAGAGACGCGATAAATCGCGTCTGTACGACCAATCTTTCCCATAGCCTTCGCCGGTTGCTGAGCTGTAGCACAAGGATGTGGGTATGCAGGTCGAAGTACAGCCTCCGCCTTGAATTAACTATTTTGCCCCTCCTTTGTTACGGACACCTATGAAGAGTATGCTTTTGACGATTGGACTTGCATTGTTGACAGTGGTATTGTTTCGGCTGGCCAAATCATACTACCTGAAACCATCCAATATCACCGGAGAAAAAGCTATTGAACTCACAGGGCAATTGCCTGATGGAAGCCCTTTTAAGCTTTCCGACCTGAAAGGTAAATATGTACTGATCGATTTCTGGGGAAGCTGGTGCGGCCCCTGCCGGGCATCAAGCCCCCAACTGAAAAGTTTATACAATCGGTTTCAAAATCAGGCTTTTACGGATGCTTCCGGCTTTGAAATCGTCAGTGTCGGCATCGAGCAAAGCAAGGCAAATTGGGAAAGGGCCATCCAGTCAGACAATTTAAACTGGCCCTATCATCTGATGGAGCAAGGCTCTTTCGATTCTCCACAGGTCAAAGCCTATAATGTCAAGCAGATCCCGACTAAATTTTTAGTCAACCCCCAGGGTATTATCATGTCGGTTGACCCTTCATTTGACGATATAGCTAAACTACTAGAATCCAGGCTGAAAAAATAAGGCTAAGGCTATACTTCGACCTGCTCTCCCTCATCCATCTGCTACAGCTCAGCAACCGGCGGAGGCTAAGGAGCCAATAACCCACTAAACTCCAACCATTAACCTCCTAACCCCTCACCTCCTAACCCCTAATCTCCTAACCTCAACGAACTGCCTCATTTTCAGCCAAAACCTGAATTTGCTGTCATTATGGCACAAATGAGCCATATGGCAGTACTTTTGATCTGGCAAGGAGTTGACAAAATTTAGCAGGCCAGTGGCCTTTTTTACTTTAATACCATGACAAAAGAACATAAGGACAAGACAAACGGGGCCCATCATGATCATGGCGCACCAAAAGGGGAGGATGAGAAATTCTTTGATTTTGACAAATCCTCGGGGACAGACTCCGATCCTGAAAACGAACCAGGAGATGATCTATCCAATGAAAAGATTTCAGAACTACAATCCACCATCCAGGAATTGAAGGACAAACACCTCCGATTGCTTGCAGAATTTGATAATTATAAGAAACGGACCATGCGCGAACGCCTGGACCTCTTGAATTCGGCCTCCAGAGATGTCATTGTTAGCTTGCTTCCGGTTCTCGATGATTTTGATCGCGCCAAGAAAAGCGCCGACGATCCATCCAACGAAGAAGTCTTCAGTGCGGGCGTGACGTTAGTCTACAATCGCCTCTACAATGTGCTGCAGAATATGGGATTGAAAGCAATGAACAGCACCGGAGAAAAATTTGATGTCGAACTCCATGAGGCGATCACAGAGATTCCGGTGCCTGATGAAAATATGAAGGGCAAGGTCATAGACACCTTAGAAAATGGATACATGCTCAACGATAAAATCATTCGTCACGCCAAAGTCGTTGTAGGCAACTAAAATCAACCAATGAGCAAACGCGATTATTACGAAATACTCGAAGTACCTAAGGATGCGGATGAGGGCACGATCAAAAAATCCTATCGGAAGATAGCGATGCAGTTTCACCCTGACCGCAACCCTGATAATAAGGCTGCTGAGGATAAATTTAAAGAAGCTGCAGAAGCGTATGAAGTACTGAGCGATCCCGACAAACGTGCGAAGTATGACCGCTTTGGTCATGCAGGCGTTTCCGGCCAGCAAGGTTTCCATAGCGCAGAGAGCATGAACATGGATGATATCTTCAGCCAGTTTGGAGATGTGTTTGGTGACAGCCCTTTTGAATCATTCTTCGGAAATCGTTCGGGCGGCCAACGTGCCCAGGGACAGAAAGGAAGTAACCTTCGGATCAAGCTCAGCTTGTCACTTGAAGAAGTGGAAGCCGGTGTTAAGAAAACCATCAAGGTTAAAAAACGCAAGACCTGTACTACCTGTAAAGGAAGTGGTGCAAAAGATGGTGCCGTCAAGAGCTGTCAGACATGTGGCGGTTCAGGTTTCGTACGTCAGATCAGAAGCACATTCCTTGGACAGATGCAGACCACTGCGCAGTGTCCTACTTGTCACGGCACAGGATCCATCGTTGTAGAACCTTGTACAAAATGCCGTGGTGAAGGCCGCACTATCGAAGAGGAGATGATCGATATCGATATCCCGGGAGGCGTAGAAGATGGCATGCAACTCACGCTGCGAGGAAGAGGCAATGCAGGCATCAAAGGCGGTCCTGCAGGAGATCTCCTCATCAGTATAGAAGTGAAACCTCACGCTGAACTCAAGCGTGATGGAAATAACCTAATCTTCGAACTTTATCTGAGTTTCCCGGATGCTGCTATAGGATGTTCAGTCGATGTACCGACCTTGAGTGGTCCTGTGAAAATCAAAATTCCACCCGGCACGCCAAGCGGAAAAATATTCCGGCTTAACGGAAAGGGATTACCTTCTGTACAGGCATACGGTAAAGGCGATGAGTTGATTTATGTCAACATATGGACACCTAAGAAACTTTCCGAAGAAGAAAAGAAGATTTTGGAAAAACTGAACGTGTCTCCCAATTTCAAACCGCAACCAAGCAAGACAGAGAAAGGCTTTTTCGAACGGATGAAAGATTATTTTAGTTGATCCGCGCCATCCTTATCGGTTTTCTTTTTATGCTGACTTTCAGTGCTTGTGAGAGAGGTGTGCTCGTTTCTGAGAAATGGAACTGGGAAGATCATCAATGGATCACCGGTGATAAAAAATCCTTTGTCATGCAAGCTGCGGATACATCCACGGTGTATCAAATGGACATCCAGGTCAGTCATGAAGAAACCTACGGCTTTCAAAATCTCTATGTGCGTACGATGACAACTTTTCCTTCCGGAAAAGAAGTGTCGTCTGTGACCTCCCTTGAGTTGATCAATCCCGATGGATCATGGGCAGGCGATATGGGTGAAAATTGTTGCAAGGTGGATATTCCATTACAACAGGGATTTAGATTTCCCGAAGTGGGTGCTTATACCTGGACGATAGAGCCATTTATGCGTATCGACACGATCAAGGGTATCAAGAGCCTGAAGGTCACTTGTCGCGAGTTTAAGGAATAGGATAAACAACAAGGTGATGTCTATTCCTCCCTGGGCGCAACGTATGGATCAATTGGCTTCTGAGGGAGTTCCCTTTTTGTTTATTCTTGATTTTGATCTGACAAGTCCGTTAGTGATTCCATTAAAGGACATTGATGAAAACTCAGGAGGAATTCAAGTTCGGCTAAATAAAGGTAAAAGCGATCCTGCTGTCAACACCGTAGAGACCAGATTTTCAAAATTTCCGGTTTCGTTTGAAGAATACGAGCATGGATTTGAGCAGGTATTGAAAGCTATTCATGCAGGCGATACCTATTTGCTCAATTTGTGTTATTCTACAAAAATGGAAGGGTTGCCAACCCTCAAAGAAATATTTGCTGTAGTACGGGCGCCATACAAACTTTATGTTCCTGATCAGTTTGTTGTCTTTTCCCCTGAACAATTTGTTTCGATCTCAGGAGGTATTATCCGGACGTTTCCAATGAAAGGTACCATCGATGCATCTCTACCGGATGCAGAAGCAACATTGCTTGCCGACATAAAAGAACAGGAAGAACATGCTACTGTAGTAGACTTGCTCCGCAATGATCTCAGCATTGTCGCAAACAAGGTCACTGTGAACAGGTACAGATACATTACTGAAATCAAAACCAACGACAAGACTTTGTTGCAATGCAGTTCAGAGATCAGCGGCATTGTAGATGATTCATTTGCCGGAAAGCCGGGAAGCATCATGCATGCGCTTCTTCCTGCCGGCTCAATAACAGGTGCACCTAAGAAAAGGACCGTTGAAATCATCAATGAAATTGAATTGGAACCCCGTGGTTTTTATACCGGTGTATTTGGCGTCTTTGATGGCAAGAATCTTGACAGTGCCGTCATGATCCGCATGATCGAACAACGTCCGGATGGATTTTATTACCGCAGTGGTGGAGGGATCACCTATCGCAGTTTGGCGGAGCAGGAGTATCAGGAGATGATAGATAAGGTTTATATCCCTAGGTAGCTTAGGAGCTTAGGAGATTAGAAGGTTAGGAGGTTAGAGGGTTCTGCTTATTAGCTTATTGGCTTATAGGGTTTTAGGTTAAATGGACTCAGGCTTGTAATGGACTTTCTGCTCTACTGCAGCTTGGAATTACTTGTTTGCTTAGCAAAGTCTATAGTAGATGGCCTTAAATTAAAATATGTTAATTTACAATAATTTATATATTAATTAAATTCAAATTTAGCGAAATCTATGAATAATCATATATATTTCGCTATATATAATTATTTAATTTCATAAAAATGTTCATTTTTACCTATATTTCGCTGATTAAAAAAATATAAATAGCGAAAAATCTATAAAAACCCTCTTTGCGCTAACTAAAGTCACATTCAAGCTAAAAAATGGTTGGACGACACAGGGAAATAGCCATCTTACAGGAGGCGTTGATTTCCAACGAGGCAGAAATGATAGCCGTGGTAGGACGGCGCCGTGTAGGTAAAACATTCCTTGTCCGGGCAGTCTATTCCAAAATTGACTTAGAACTCGTAGGCGTTCCAAAAGCTGCATTAGCTGAGCAATTACAAAATTTTAGTATTCAACTCAGATCGCTATTACCGGAAGTTGATCATTATCCAAGACCTTCTTCCTGGCTGGAAGCCTTCAACCTACTTAAAGGTGCTTTGGAAAAGCAAGAGCAAACCGGAAAACAGATTTTGTTTTTCGATGAATTGCCATGGCTGGCATCACCGCGATCTGGTTTTCTTGAAGCATTGGGTTATTTCTGGAATAGCTGGGCGTCCAAAAAGCATGTGATTGTGGTGATCAGCGGATCAGCAGCTTCATGGATGATTCGCAAAGTGATCCATCATAAAGGAGGATTGCACAACCGGATCACTAAAAGAATTTATTTGTATCCCTTTACCCTTGCAGAAACCGAAGAATATCTACACAGCAGAGCTGTATATCTTGATAGATATCAGATGCTGCTACTTTATATGTGCATGGGAGGTGTGCCTCATTATCTCAAGGAAATAAAACAGGGCATGAGTGCCATTCAGCTTATCAACAAAATTTGTTTTAGTGCGCAAGGCTTGTTATTTGATGAATTTGATAAGCTCTACCCCTCATTGTTTGACCGTCCACAACAACATATTTCCATAGTACGGGCATTGGCTTCAAAGGCCAAAGGAATGACACATGAGGAGATCGCGCATCAGAGTAGTGTGTCTTCTGGAGGAACATTAACAGCGATACTTGACGAACTCATTCAATCCGGATTCATTTCGACCAGTGGCCCGCTTCAAAAGAAAAAGAAGGATACAATATTCAGGCTGACAGATCAATATTCACTGTTTTATTTACGATTTATAGAAGGCCACTCTGGAAGGGAGGCAAAGGATCATTCTTTTTTTCAAACACAACAATGGATTACCTGGACTGGATATGCATTTGAAAATGTTGCAATAAGTCATGTGGGTCAGATCAAAAATGCATTGCAGATAAGTGGAATGTTTAGTGTTCAGGGAAGTTATGTAGTTAAAGCAAAAGAAACGCAACCAGGTATTCAGCTCGATTTTCTTATCGACCGTAGCGATCAAACCATCAATATTTGCGAAGCTAAATTTTATAGTACCGAATATGAGGTCGCTAGCGGAGATGCAAAACAGTTGAGGAATAAAGTATCGGTATTCCGGCAAGAATCGAAAACGCGCAAGCATATTTTTCTGACCCTCATTACCACTTTTGGATTGAAAACCAACCAACATAGTATTGGCCTCATTGATCAGGTAATCACGATGGATGACCTTTTTGCAACTTTGAAATCCAGATAAAGCATAAACCACTTTTATGTACCAATTCCTCGAAACCATCTGCATCCGTGACGGCCATCCCCTTCTCCTGGAATGGCATCAACGTAGAGTGGATGCAACGCTGAAACATTTTTATCCGGAAATAGCAAATGATGATGTTTCATTTCAACTGACAGATATTCTTTCTTCCTGTACTATCCCTCCTGTTGGAATGTACAGATGCAGGATCGTGTTTGATATCAATTCCATTTCCGTCGAATTTTTTCCTTACGAATCGAGACTTGTCAAATCGCTGTGTTTGATAGAAGCACCTGCAAGTTATGATTACAGCTATAAATATGCAGACCGCAAAGTATTGGATGATTTGTTTGCCCAGCGTGGAGATGCGGATGATATTCTAATCACCCGTAATGGCTGGATCACCGATACCTCAATCGCCAATATTGCTTTTAGAAAAGAAGATCGCTGGTATACACCATCTATACCTTTATTGGCAGGTACTACCTGGAAAAGACTTGTTGCTTCCGGCGTACTGATCCCTCGACCTATTCATCAATCGGATGTACATCATTATGATGCATATAAGATCTTTAATGCAATGAATGATTGGGATATCGCCGAAACGCCGTTAACTCGAAACTCGGAACTCGAAACTGTTAACTCAAAATAAGCTCATCATACCTGAAGATCACATTCATCCCCTTTGACTTGAAATACTCGCGGGTCTCTTCTTCAGAACGATCGGTAGTAGCAAGGACGAAATCGCCGCCCCAGGCACCTAACGATTTGACACAACCCCAATAGTCAGGAAATTCTTTGCTTTGGACAGTAGGAAGTCCAAGGATATCAGATACAAGCGTCTCATGCTGACGCACGAGGGATTCAAATTCTTTCAGCGTAGTGGCTGTGTTGATACTTTCTGTCAGTCTGGAGACTTTATCCACCGAACCATTGAGGCCGGCTTTCGACTGATGATAACTCTTCAACGCTTCGCGGCTGCTTTGCTTGCGACCGAGATAGATGAGAAAGAGTTGTTTTTTGAAGGAAGGATCAAAGTCAGCACCATCAATGTGAAGTTCATCCTCAAGAAACTGATACAATATAGGTGAGTCAGAATCTGCACAGGCGATATCATAGCCTGATCCGCCAAAGGTGTCGAAGAGTAAGATGTAAGGATTGACTTCTGCCCATTGTGCCACGCACCATACGAGTGTTGAACTACTGCCCAATCCCCATTCCCTGTCAAACTCCAGATAAGTGTCAACAGTATACTTGCGCCATTGGGATAAAAACTCGGAATTCTGCCGGCAGGCTGCTTTCAGTACTTGCTGGATCCCATTGGCTACATCCTTGTCAGTGCTTTCGATGCAATCAAAAGCCATGAGATCAAAGGTGCCGGAAAACCAAAGGTTGCCTTTGTGATCGTAGGATTTCCATGAAATTTCACTGCCGGGACGCTCATTGACATTCATCGACTGTCCAAGCTTGCAGGGTAGGGCAAGAGACACTGCTCCATTCAGAACAAGGTATTCCCCGGTAAGGAGGAGCTTTCCGTTTGCTTTGTAGTGTCGTTTTGTTTGAACAGCCATGGGTTAGGGGGCAAAGATAATATTGGTTCTCATAAGGTGATCGGAGTGCCCGACTTTTCGTCCACAAGATCAATGTTTCCAATGCCCATCCATGAGAGGCATCGGAAAAATCAGTTTTGTTAAGCGGCAAGATATTAAATTTTTATTTATATATAATCCTACTATGTGAAATAAAATTTGGCGGAAGGGTAGAAAGGCGGAAATGGAGCAAGCAAATGTGTCCAAAAGGACGTTTTAAAATATTTTATTTTATGCCCCCTGGAATGACTTTTCCTGTCCTTCAAGAAGAACCCAAACAGGTGATTCTGTGTTATAAGCGTGTCCAAGATAGGGTGTATAATAAATTAGGCCTTAGGGGATTTTAGTAGATTTGTAACAAAACGACAGGAAATGAAGGCTCTGGTAGTAAAGACCAAGGATCAGACAGAAATGAAGTTTATTTCTGAATTGCTTAAGAAACTTGGCGTTCAATCCACAATCATGGAAATGGAGGAGGTAGAAGATCTGGCTATGTCTGTTCTAATGAAGAAAACGGATCGAAGCAAAAAAGTAAGCAGAGAAACCATCATGAAGAAATTGAAAGCATCATGAAGGTTGAGTTTTTACATAAATTCAACAAAGACCTTGAAAAACTGGAAATCAATCACGTCAGAAATGCAGCTTTAAAAGCCATCAGGATGGTTGAAAAAGCGAACCATATTTCAGAAATTCCCAATATCAAAAAACTAGCCGGACATAAATACGCTTACCGGATCAAAATCGGAGATTACCGGATTGGCCTTTTTATAGAAGGTAGTGTGGCTGAGTTTGCCAGAATCATTCATCGAAAGGATATTTATAACATTTTTCCATAAGCTGATGCACAGCTTTAATACCGTAACTAAACCATGACATACGATAATTTCACGATCAATGCCCAGGAGGCAATCCTGGCCGGACAACGACTCGCTGCTAACCTGCAGCAACAGACAGTAGATACCCCTCATCTTATCAAAGGAATCCTGGAGGCAAGCGAAGACAGCGCTAAATTTCTTTTCCAGAAAGTGGGCGTCAGCATTCCGCAACTCACCAAGGCACTGGACGAATCGATTCAAACCTATCCTAAGGTGTCAGGATCCGACAAGCAATACCTCTCTGACCTGAGCAATAAAGCCCTTGCTGAAGCCAAGAAGATGCTTGCCGAATTTGGTGACGAATATATCTCCACCGAGATCATGTTGCTCGGCATCATGAAAGGTACCAGTAAAGGTGCGCAGGTATTGAAAGACCAGGGCGCTACACTCGATGGTCTGAAAGCCGCCATTAAAGAACTTCGCGGTGGACGTAAGGTCAGCGACCAGAACACCGAAAATCAATACAATGCCCTTAAGAAATACGGAATCCACCTCAACCAACGGGCACTTGACGGTAAACTCGATCCGATTATTGGCCGCGACGAAGAAATACGCCGCATCCTTCACATCCTTTCGCGCCGGAAGAAAAACAACCCTATTCTGATCGGTGATGCGGGCGTAGGAAAGACTGCCATCGTCGAGGGGATCGCCTGGAGGATCGTCAAAAAAGATGTCCCGGAATATCTGATGACCAAACAGATCTATGTATTGGACATTGCCGCACTCATCGCCGGCGCTAAGTTCAAAGGGGAGTTTGAAGAGCGTATAAAAGCTGTAATCGAAGAGGTAAAAAGTTCCAATGGAGAAATCATCCTCTTCATTGATGAGATCCATACATTGATCGGTGCAGGAGGTGGAAGTGGTGCAATGGATGCTGCCAATATTCTCAAACCGGCTCTTGCCCGTGGTGAATTGCGTACGATCGGTGCGACAACGGCTGATGAGTATCAGAAATATTTCGAACAGGACAAAGCATTAGTGCGAAGATTTCAGACGGTCTATATCGATGAGCCTTCAGTAGAAGATACCATTTCGATCCTGCGAGGTATTCAGGAGAAATACGAAGTGTATCACAAGATCGATATCCTCGATGAGGCCTTGGTTGCTGCTGCGGAATTGTCTCACAGGTATATAGCAGATCGCCATCTTCCTGACAAAGCGATTGACCTCATCGATGAAGCTGCTGCCAAGCTCAGACTTGAACTTGATAGCATGCCTGAAGAAATTGACGAAGCAGATCGTAAACTTCGCCAACTGGAGATCGAGCGTGAAGCCGTCAAGAGAGAGAAAGATGAAAAGAAGCTGAAAATAATCAACGAAACCATTGCCAATACGCAGGAGAAACTTGATACGCTCAAAGCTTCATGGAAGAATGAAAAGGAACTGGTCGATGCGATTCAGAATATCAAAAAACACATAGAGGAGCTCGAACATGAGGCTGTCGTAGCAGAGCGCGAATCCAATTATGAGAAAGTAGCCAAAATCAGGTATGGCGAATTAGTAGCCGAAAAAGCAAAACTGACTGAAGCGGAGGAGAAACTTCATGCCATTGCACGAGACAGCCGATTTACAAACGAAGAGGTGACCGCGGATGATATTGCAGAGGTGGTCTCACGTTGGACCGGTATTCCGCTGCAGAAAATGATGCAGAGCGAGAAAGAGAAAATGCTCCATCTCGAAGAAGAAATTGGTAAGAGACTGATCGGTCAGACCGAAGCAGTGAAATCAGTTAGTAATTCCGTGCGTAGAAGTCGTGCAGGTTTACAGGATCCGAACAAACCTATTGGTTCGTTTATTTTTCTTGGACCGACAGGAGTAGGTAAAACAGAATTGGCGAAAGCATTAGCGGAAGTTCTTTTCGATGATGAAAATGCGATCACCCGTATTGATATGAGTGAGTACCAGGAGAAACATGCAGTGTCACGACTTGTGGGTGCTCCTCCGGGATATGTTGGTTATGATGAAGGTGGACAGTTAACAGAAGCAGTGCGTCGCAGGCCGTACTCGATCGTCTTGTTGGATGAAATTGAAAAAGCACACCCTGATACATTCAATGTGTTGCTGCAGGTTTTGGATGATGGCCGATTGACCGACAACAAAGGTCGTATTGCCAACTTTAAAAACACGATCGTCATCATGACCTCCAACATGGGTTCGGATGTGATCCTCGAAAACTTTGAGGACCTCGAAGCCCTCGGTGAAGGGCAGCGTCAGGACATCATCGCAACAACGAAAGAGGAAGTTTTTAATCTTTTGAAAGAAACATTGCGTCCTGAATTCCTCAATCGTATAGATGACAAGATCATGTTCCTTCCACTTTCAAAGGCAGAGATCAAGCAGATCGCGTTATTGTTGTTGAAAAAAATCAAGAAGAATCTTGGTAACCGTGAGCTTACATTGGAGATCAGTGATAAAGCACTAAACCTGCTTGCTGATCTTGGATACGATCCACAGTTTGGAGCACGTCCTCTCAAGAGAGTCATCGAAGTGGAGCTTGTCAACGAACTTGCTGTACAAGTGCTATCAGGCCAGTTTGCCGAAGGTGATACCATCTATGTTGATGCAGACAACAAAGGCTTCGTCTTCAGTGAAGATGGATTTAAAGGAGATGGCTCCGCACCACCAAGTGGAAAAGGCGCAAAGGATACTGCTGCAAAGCGTGAGCAAAATCTGGATAAACTGAAGAAGGCGACCAAGGATGTGGATGACCTTGTCAAGGATATCAAGGATGAGGATGATGAAAATGATGAGGAGAAACAGACTGAGGCGAAGCCGAAGAAATAAAGCTTCATATGGCGTAGAGTTATTATGGGCAAATTTGCATTTAGTATTTTTGGGATGTACATTCGTTAGTTTTATAGAACATATGTATTAACCGTGGCCACATAACAACAAAGTCTGAACTATTAAAAAATGTAAAATGAGGAAGCGAATTCTTTTTCAGATCTTATTTATATTTTCATTTCATCTTCATGGACAAACTCCTAATATTGTCATGGAAGAAGACTATACCAAGCCTGACAATCGCTTGTATGTAGCCGGTGATGAATATGTAAAGCGAAGCATAGAAAACGGATTGTATATCGCCAGAGCAGGATCGCTTCCGCCAAGACTGGATTTTGGTTTCAGGTTTAACCCATACAACAATCCCCAGGAGAAAAACGATGCGACCGAAGCCAGCGACATGGATTTTACGATAATAAAACTGAAAGGAAGCAAGGAAAGCTTCATTTCGGTAGGGGTGAATTACCTCTATCTCAAATTTTCGTACAACGCCATCGGGCAATGGAATTTGACAAACTACAATGAAGACAAGGTATATCAACAAGGCACTGCGGAGGTAAATCCCGATACCAATCATGTCATGCTATCTCATCGCGGTGACAGGCTACGCTGTTATATCAATGGAAAGCAAGTCGTTCAATACACCTTCACTCCAGATCAATCGTGGAAAAATTACATGCGATGGGAAAATCTCCAGGTATTATCCAGGGACAAAAAAATGGTGATTGCCTTGGACAAAGTGGTGTTCACGGGCTACCCTGCGCGCACTAAATTTCCGGATGAAATCACCCAGGATTAAGCCACAAAGTGGGCAGGCCAACCTCACCACCAGCCATAGACATATTTTTGCTGACCTGCATCAAAAATCCAGGCTTCTGTTTCCCGAAACACCCCTTTGCTTCTGCAGTTAGGGCACGGCCTCCCGGGAATGGTTTTCATGGTGATGATATCCGGTTCGTAGTATCCGGGTGTGGTCGTGGTGTAAACCTTGGTCATGTTTCTCCAACTGCTTGAACTGATGTCAAAGTGCCTTTCACTCCCCGAGGTGGTTTGAAACGTTTTTCCTTCTACCCATTTTCCCCTGGTGACAACTTCCTCCTGCCGATCCGGCGTGAAGCCGCTTCCATCGCAAATGGAACATACTTTTGCCACCCGCCGCTTAAACCCTAACAGGGCATCCGGGTATGCTTCAATGCCGATTATAAATTCAGTAACATCCACATGAAATGTGATTTGTCCTGAAGTAAGCTGGAGGGCATAATCGTTAAAGCTTCTTTCTTCTTCTCCCTCCTTTAGTACCGGAAATTCCACCGGCATCCTGACCACTTCAATTTTATCAAAGACCGGATATGCCAGGATGCGTCCCTTCCCATCCTGAAGGCCAAGCTTATCCCCTTTCCTGAAAATGTACTTTTTCCTGATGTCCCCGTAATAGAGTTCAAAATCTGCGTCCAGGTTTGAAGGAAGCGGAATCGCCGCCACCTCCATCACATTATAAACCCACCGGCCGAAAAATCTGTCGAGGCTTCCTTTGGAATCGTTTACCGAATAAATATTATTTGAAGCGGGTATCCAATAATCTATACTGACCTTTTTATCCTCACGGGCAACTTCAATCCAATTACCATTTTCGTTTCGGAAAATCACTTTCACATGTTCATTTTCATCCTGCCCTTCCGTGTATTGTTGTCCCTTTTCATCAAAAAGGATTTCGAATCCGGTGTAGGCCACGACGCCGGCCGGCGTATTGACCTCTTCCCATAATGAGCCATTCCACTTTTTAAGATAGTGGCCTAAATCGCTGTCATATCCGCTGACATACAAATTATTTTCCGGGTCAAACCTAATGTCATCAATGTCTGTCGGAAACGTCGCAATGGTTTTCCATTTACCTTCCACGTATTCGTACAATTCCACACTCGATTGGGGGGTGCCGTATTCATGGTCCTGGTAGGAATATATCTTTCCTTTTCCGTCCACCACAAATCGGTCTTTCTTATTATTGAGGAAAAGTGGCTTTCCTCCACGACCAAGCGGCTGGTATATACCATCTGCTAAAGTCATGATCTGCACCTTTGTCGCTTCCCAGGTGCCACCTCCACCATCAGGGTCCCTGAGGTTATAAATATTACCATCCACCATCGGCAGGGGCATACGTTCATTACCGATAGTGATCACTTTATGCCAGGTAGAATCACTGAGGTAATACAGGCTATGCTCAGACGTCGCATATAATATGCCCATACCATCTGTATATAGGTAATTCACATTTTCATCCAGATTATTATACCAGGGAATCCATCCATGATCAGAGAGCATCATTGGGCGTTTGCCTGCAGCATTCATAGGGAGCCCAAACAGGTTGCCTGCTCCATCCACCTTTAACTGACCCAGTGTGGAACTGAATTTGCAATCAGCCAGATGGACCCACTTTTCAAAGGTTGAATCTTTAAGGAAATAAAATGTAAGGTCTTCTCCTGCTATGGGACCTTGAGCCTGTTGCCCCCTTATTCCATTTACAAAAACAAAGGAGAGGATAACAAGGAAGGTAAAACAGCTAAAGGCTCCGCGGACCTTTACGAAATCTATGCTTAACAATGAGTATTTCATAGCAAAATGAAGTAACTGGTCAGAAAATATGGTGGATATTCATTGAGCTAAATTGCGAAAATATTTATTTTCCTAAGTAAAAATCTTCAAGACGCAAGTGTTGAATATCATCTGATGTATTAACTTTTATTATGCACTAACAATAGATGCTCATACGAAGGGATAGCATCATAGAGAATGAAGATGTACATTTAAATGGAAGGATCTCAGAGACTGATCAAACTCAGTCGGTCAGCATACGAGCATCCATGAACATTCTCTAAAATAGGTAGGGGCTCAAAATTTTGAGCCCCTACCTATTTTAATTAAGTGCTCCTTGCCCCTATGCCCTTTTTACTCTTTGCTGCCCTATGCTCTCTGCCCTATGCGCTATGCTTTTTTAATTCGCCCCGGATTCTCTTTTAAAAACGATTTCCACCCACCCTTCTTTGAAGACACTGGTCGTCCGGATTGATAATGATGACACACCGCTACGGACAAAGCATCTGTAGCATCGAGGGGCAATTTACCCGGCGTTAAATTCAGCATTCGACAGAGCATATCTGCTACTTGTTCTTTTGCTGCATTACCATTGCCGGTGACGGATTGTTTTATTTTTTTAGGAGAGTATTCTGTGATGGTGAGTCCCATTGTCATCCCTGCTGCCATCGCGACACCTTGCGCACGGCCTAATTTCAACATCGACTGTACATTCTTTCCAAAAAACGGAGCCTCGATCGCAAGTTGTTGTGGAAGATATCGCTCGATGATCTCCTGTATCTCGAGAAATATCTCTTTTAATTTATCGGTATGTTCTCCTTTGTCCTTAAGATGCAGGACACCGATTTCCAGCACATCAATTTTATCAGCATCAACCTCGATCACTGCAAAGCCAAGTATGTTAGTACCAGGGTCAATGCCGAGAATGCGCGAGGATGTTTTTTTCATTGGTAACAATATAAATGGCTTAGGGGGTTAGTAGTTTAGAAGGTTAATTGCGGATAGATTACTCCTTATGTTTTTGTTATTAATAAATTATCCTTTGGTTAAGGATATAACCTTTTAATCTCCTAACCTTTTAATCTCCTAACCTTCTAATCTCCTAACCTCCTAACCTCCTAAACTGACTATGTAAATCACTTTCTAGTGATCAATATCTTGTCAATGGTAGGTCCATCCATATCCAGGATCTCGAATTCAAAATTGACCCAACGTATTTTTTCCGATTGTTTTGGTATACGGCCCAGCACCTGCATGATCAATCCACCGACAGTGTTCACTTCGAAGTCTTTGATATAATCTTCCATACCAAACCGCGTCAGGAAATCCGGCAGCGGATAATGTCCGTCAATCAACCATGTGTGATCATCCCGTTGCTGGAATAAATATTCCTCCCCATAGAATTCAGAGATATCCCCAACAAGCGCTTCCAGAATATCAGCCATTGTGAGGATGCCTTGCGTAGAACCATATTCATCAATGACCAGTGCGTAATGGACATTGGTTTGCTTAAATTGTTCTAATGCTTTATACGCTGATGCTCCTTCAGCGATATAGGAGGGTTCGGCGACGATATTTTTAAGATTGAAATTTTCCTTTTCGATTTCAGCGAATAATTGTTTGAGACTCACGATGCCAATGATGTCCTGTTCTTCGCTGTCATAGATCGGGTAAAAATTATGAAGGTCTTCGGACACAAGTCTTTTGACTTCTTCTTTGGTGTCTGTGATATCCAGCGTGGTCATTTTTTTCCTTGCCGTCATCAGGGAACTCACGCTTCTGTCACCAACACTGAATACACGGTTGACGATATCCTGCTCGATCTCCTGTATTTCTCCGTCTTCCATGCCTTCCTTGACGATTGCCTTGATCTCTTCTTCGGTCACTTTACTGGCTCCGGATTTTTTAATCTGAAATACTTTGAGAATGAGATCCGTCGTGGCAGTCAGCAGCCAAATGAATGGAGCTGTAATTGTCGCGATGATTTTCATCGGAAGTGCCATAGACGTTGCGATGGCTTCAGGATAGGTGAGTCCTATCCTTTTTGGTACCAGTTCGCCAAGCACCAGGGAGAAAAAAGTGATGATGATCAGGACGACAGCGATGGAAAGGGTGCCCGCGTATTCTGCCAGAAAGGGAATCTGCAGGATCCTGGCTTCCATGTCGCTGGTGATTTTCTCGCCGCTATAGATACCTGTCAGCAATCCGATCAGGGTGATGCCTATCTGGACGGTAGAAAGGAGCTTACTTGGAGCAGATTGTAGCTCCAGGGCTATTTTAGCTCCCCGGTTCCCTTTTTGGGCCGAAAAGTTCAGGCGGTTTTTCCGTGCCGACACCAGGGCGATTTCCGACATGGAAAAGATGCCGTTGATCAGGATCAGTATGAGGATAATAAGAAGTTCCATAGTTGGAAGGTGGTGTTTCGGGTTTGAACCCAGGTGCAAAGATCGGGAGAAAACTTCGTCTAACCCTAGTCCCTTTACCCCCTTGGCCCCCTAAATGAGGGTAAAAATCCGTCTCTTTCTGAAATGCATCAAAATGTACGGTTCAAAAAAATCATTTCGAATAGGATTAGATCATGTCGCGCTAAATTGTTTGAACTGCACGGAAATCCTGTTTCATGCAAGGACAAGACACAATAAGGGGAAAAGCATTTGAAAGAAACAGAAAGTGGAACACAAAAAGGCGAGAAAGCAGACCAGTAAACAAAACCATTGAACCGCTATCAAAGTGAGTTTTTAGCGCGACGAGCTTTTTGGTTCTTTTTTGCGGTAAAAAAGAACAAAGCATTGCTTTATGTAACACTTTGACCTTAACTTCGTTATATGAATATGGTGCGCATAACACTATTGCTGATATCGTTTCTTTGGCTCGGTTCGACTGAACCCGCCAGGCAGGGGATTGCCGATACCACCGGTACCTATTATAACTACTGTGATACCGAAAATTTCACCTGGCAGGGTGGGGAAGAAATCACCTATACGCTATACTATCAGCTCAATTTTATCTGGATCCCGGCCGGCGAGGCCAC
>JAGOIB010000158.1 GCA_017995875.1 Saprospiraceae bacterium | reverse complement strand
GGCAACACACCTAAATCAAGATTAGTTAGGGCTGCTGCTTTTTTAAGAATTGCAAAAGCCCTGATCACCTCAATTGGCATGCGATGACCGCCAATTTTGAAATTATCCTTACTGCGTTGTGTTTGAGCACCCCAGTATACATCCGCAGGCACCTGTACAGGGCCCATGGTATCTTTTTCTGTTCTATAGTTCATACGTCATCTTTCTAATGAACGGTAAAGATAAAGATGACTTGGCTGATCTCAATAGAGAGATTCAATAAAGAATAGCCCATTGACGTCTATTTATAACGCTATAGTTGAATTGCAAATTGATGGCAAGTCAATATTGACTGACAGTAATAGTCACACAGATTAATTCAGAGCAATTCTAAATTCAGAATGAACCTGAAGAATTTTAATGATACGATGTCTTGGGACTACTTCTTCCTGGTATTCACCCTGGCCAGTACCAGCTCGCCAATCTTCGTTCCTTGTTCGACACCTAGATAAACTGCAGGAGTGTAATGAATCCCACCATACAACCTACTTACAGATGCCTCGTTGGCAGCTTCCTTGAATGAATTAAAAGAACGAACGGGCAATTGATATGGAACCTCTGTGCTGTCAGCAAAAGCGAAGTTCTCGCCAAACAAATGTGTCATGATGACAGCCGAAGCAGAAGAGATCACACTGTGTCCACTTGTATACTCAGGGAAAGGAGGGGTCTGAAGCGTAGGCTCCCAATCAGGATCAATATACCTGTTGATATATGTTTCAGGACGAATTACGTTGGTTCGGTATTTTTCATCCCAGCAGCTGATAAATCCATCAAACAAGCCGATGGATACTAATGCATAGACTTCTGCTGTACCAACCATATCGAGACCGGCTTTGCGTGTAGCAAGGCCTACAATTCCCATCCAGTGGCCTCCAGGTGTTATTTTCTTTGACGCAAACATCAGGTGACCTTGTTGATGCATGACGTATGGATTGCAATCCCAGAAGTTAGCAATTTCCTGCCTTTCCTCTTTAGACGTATCCATAACAGTATATACATACATAGCTTGCTGGTGGAAAAGCGAATTTTTGTCTGTGCTAAATGGTGTAGGAGGCGGAGGGGCATATTGATTCGCGCTATCTAGAATCATTGGACGAATTTCACGCCAATTTGGCTCGACTGCTTCTATGTAGGCTGGTGGGGTAGGTTGCCATCTTCCTGATTCTTTTGTGACCGTATATTTTGGATAGCTTCTTGTCTGTGCATAATTGTCTTTTTTAGACCAGGCCAGGATATGATCAGCAACTGTCTGTCCATAAGCTATAGATGCTTCAAACACATCATCCGGAAGTCCCTTCGCGTTTAGTTCAGCATACATCGCCAGTCTGTAATCTTCCATTTCTTGCTCCGAAAAAATCATTGCCTTAGCGACGACCATATAGGCATGCAAACCGGCTAGGTTAAGATCTATTTTTGAATCTGCTGGTGGAGCAGGTACTTCTGTAAGATCCCGAAGTTGCCCGGCCAGGCTCCTGTATTCAGGATGTCCCTGACGAACTGTTTCATATAATGCGATATTGGAATAAGCATATATCCTGCCCGCCACGACAGGGGAGAAAATATCATGAACTATTATTTCAGTTGTCTTTTCAACAGAATGATGGATCAATTGCGTATTCGCACAAAGGGCAGGATCGTATTTCGAATTCTTACAAGCCAGGAAACCAATTGAAAGGAGAAGCAAGGGGAGGACAAACCTTATTTTCATTATATGATATGTTTATATCATGCAAAGGTATTGAAAAAGAAGGGTTAAGGCTTCAGTTATCCCCATTTGAATCCATTCTAAGCAAATTTTAATAAGTTGAATTATAACAAGTAAGTGACTGTATATCAGGTAGCTATAAGATCAATAACCTGAATAAAATCTTTTTATTCAGGTTATTGTCAATTGAAGGATATAAATCAGTGTTGGAGAGCTCTGATTCTTTAATACTCTATTGAAATGAGTGTGATCAAAGAATGGTTACATTGTAAGTGTAGATCGACATCTGCATGATTATTTTTTCAAAGTAGTTCAATTGTATCCTCATGTTAGCTCAAGTATTAGTCAGAAACAGCACACCATCCAATTCATTCGAATTACGTGAAATGCCTTTGCCTTCCCTTAAGCCCGGAGAAGTTAGAATTAAAGTTTCAACCTTTGGGCTCAATTATGCCGACATAACAGCGCGACAAGGATTGTATAGAGAGTGTCCTCCTTTGCCATGTGTCATCGGATATGATGTCGAAGGCACAATCGATGAAGTGGCTTCCGATGTTTCTGGTTTTTTGAAAGGCGATAAAGTTTTTGCGTTGACACGCTTTGGTGGCTACGCTCAGTATGCAGTCACGCAGATCAAGGCAGTAAGTCATCTTCCTGACCATGCGCCTGTTGGCATGGGTTGTGCATTGGCGACCCAATGTGTCACTGCATATCATTCAGCAGTACATGCTCAAAATCTATTGCCGGGTGAAAGAGTTTTGATCCACGCTGCTGCCGGTGGCTTAGGAATAGCATTAATACAAATCGCACTTTGGAAGGGATGCAATGTCATTGGTGTAGTAGGTGGAAAAGAAAAAGCAGATTATATAAGAAGCTTAGGTGTTCAGCATGTAGTGGATCATCATGAGATCTCCTGGTACGATTATGTCATGCAACATCTGGCCGGCAGGGTAGATGTGATCTTTGACAACAACGGTGGATCATCTGTTAAAAAAGGCAAGAAAATTCTTTCTGCCGGTGGTCGTTTAGTAACGCTTGGTGCAGCAGCTTTAGATGGCAAGAAGGGAATCATCAATTTACTCAAGCTTGTTATCGGTTTCGGTTTCTTTTCTCCCATCGCTTGGCTCGCCCGTTCCCAAAGCCTAATCGGTGTCAATATGCTCAAGGTAGGCGACTACAGACCCGACATGCTACAAGCCTCATTCAAAGGCGTATGCCAACTCTATGAAGATGGCATCCTCGCCCCACGCATCGACAAAGTCTTCTCCCAAAATGAACTTGACAAAGCCCACGCTTATGTCGAAGACAGAAAAACCATCGGAAAGGTGGTGGTCATGTGGGATTGATCCCTGTGCCCCCTGATGATGGTCGTACAGACGCGATTTATCGCGTCTCTGCATCTAGCAAAGGAGACGCGATAAATCGCGTCTGTACGACCACACATACACCCTCATGCACACACCTCTCACGTTCCTTTGGTCGCCGAAGCCATTGAATGGGAATGGAATTCAATTCAATGTGCGAAGGAGACTCACGTTCTTACGCTCTTACTTTCTTACAGATTACTGATCACAGAATACCGCTAACTACTAACTTCTCACTGCTAACTGCTCACTTAATACCCCGGGTTTATCCCCCGCTCCACCGCCGGTACCCCCTTCGCCATCCACTCCGGCATCGGCGCACCCTTGAGATAATGATCAAAAAACTGCGCCATGCGCACATTGAAATCCTTTTTATTCTCCCACTTCACCGGCCAGTGCGGCTCACCACGATAGTTGAGCAACCAGGCTGTCTTGCCTAACCTCCGAAGCGCGAGATAAAACTCCACACCCTGCTCAAAAGGCACATGCCCGTCTTCATTGTTGTGCATCAACAACAAAGGCGTTTCTATTTTATTGATTTTGAATAATGCAGAATTATTGATATACAAATTAGGATCCTCCCACAATGTTTTTCCCAAACGGCTTTGTTCATGTTCGTACTGAAACATACGCGACAATCCTGTTTCACCACGAATGCCGAGGTACGCACTCGTCATATTGACGACAGATGCTCCGGCCTCTGCGCACTTAAACATATTCGTCCTGGTAAGGATATACGCGATCTGATAACCGCCCCATGAATGTCCTTGCAACGCCATGTTTTCACTATCCACGATCCTGTCTTTCACAAGGCTTGTGACCCCGGACATCACAATTTGATAGGCACTTTCTCCGGGCTTACCGATGGTATAACTTATATCCGGATTGAAAATAACGTACCCTCTGCTGGCATAGAAAGCATAATTGATCGTCGATCGATGCGGTGCTGGTGTTCGGTGTAGGTTCAAATCATCTGAGGACCTGTCATAGAAATTGACAATCGTAGGATAAGATCTTAGCGTATCATATCCTGCCGGTTTGACCAGCAAGCCCGTACGCATCACACTATCCCAATCCATCCAATGATACAATTCGATCGTACCCCATTTGTAATTCTTCTGTTGAGGATTTGCATCGGATATTTTTTCACTGGTCTTGAAACCATTCGTTGTCCATTGAATATCAGGAAACGTGGCAAAATTCTCTTTTGTATAGATATAAGCATCCGCATTCCTTGCCTTTGCTACAGATTTGGAATGATCAAAGGGGGTAAGGTTGAAACTATCCAGTGTTTGGGAGACAGGTGAATACCAACTGTAATCCGTAGATTTTGTCACATCACTTTCAACATGCAACAACCAGGGTTGATCCGGCAGTAAAAACTTTTCATCCGGATTGGTACGAATGTAGCGATAGATGTTTTGCTTATCCCTTCCACTGGTGAGACGGACAGGCGTCTTTTCTTT
>JAGOIB010000035.1:10715-17252 GCA_017995875.1 Saprospiraceae bacterium | reverse complement strand
ACATCGAGAAATCAACACAGGCTGCATGTAAATTTATTCTTCACTTGAAAAATAAATTCGGAAGCTGGACATTAGCTGCAGCTGCATATAATATGGGTGAAGGTGGTGTGTCCAAAAGGCTTACCGAACAGCACGCTGAAAATTATTACGATCTCAATCTCAACGAAGAAACTTCACGCTATATTTTTCGCATCATAGCCATTAAGGAAATCATGAAGGACCCTGAACATTTCGGATATTTTGTTGCAGAGGATCAGCTCTATCCGGAAATGGATGATTACTACAGCGTCCCTGTCGATGGACCTATTCCTAGTCTTGCCGACCTCGCTATGCAACACGGCACAAGTTATCGCTTGTTGAAAGTGTACAATCCCTGGCTGGTTGGATCTTTCGTAACTAATAAGGCAGGGAAGAGGTATGAGATCAGGATTCCGAAGAAGTAATCAGTATTCAGTAAGCAGTATTCAGCCGGCGGTGGTGAGTGGTGAGTGGTGAGTGGTGAGTTTCGAGTTTCGAGTTTCGAGATAAAAAACGTGAGTCGTGAATAGTGAGTAGTGAGTGGTTAGAAGTGAGTAGTTTTCAGTAGGAAGTATTCAGTAAGAAGTATTCAGTAAGCAGTGCGCAGTAGTGTGTGATTTCAAATAAATGTATGAAGACCTATTTAAGAGGAATAGTATTGAATATTCTTCTCATTGGATTGTGGGCCTTCTTGTCATTTTTTCTTTTGTACAATGCTGTTGAAGAAAGGATTATAGACGATAGTATTGCAGGATATTTAGGCATTCTTATACTGCTTTTGATTCTGATACAAATGATATTCTTTGCTATATATTTAGTAAAGTCAGTATCCAGAAAACAGTATTTTAGGGCTATACTGTATCTATTTATTTTAGTTGGATTTGTTTTTATCGGTAAAATGGTGGGGTTCGCTACCATGGTTTATTTTGTAGGTGCTGTTGGTGGACACTAATAAAAGTTCATATACCCCGCGCCTCAATTCTTTAGTTTACTACAATACTTGTCCTTCGATTTCAATAGAAATATTAACGTATTGACCTTCCTGCCGAAATAATGTTAACAATTCCATTGGGGAAATAAATTTAGAATTGATCCGTTTTGTTTTAAAAATGAAAATCAATTATCTCCTATTGCTCATTCCTGTGCTGTATTTTTCATGTACGAAAGATGAGGGAGTCAAAGAAGATATAGCTGTAGGTGTTGGCGATTTAGTATTAGAATCCTCTTCTTATAAACTGCCATTAAATGAATATGGAGTGGCTACGCTAAAGACGTATTCCTATTTATTTCATGAATTTTATCCCCTTTCCGGTCAATGCGAATATTATGTAAATGGTCAAAGACTGGATAGTGCTATTTTCAGGCCATTGACAACAGGTGTTTACACCCTTCAAAGTGTTTATAAAAACCTAAAAAGTAATACCATCCAAATAGAGGTTGAAGAACCTTTAAACAAAAAAGTTTTAATTGAACTCTTTACTTCCAGAATCTGTGGTTTTTGCCCCTGGATTGCACTTCGCATGGATAGTCTTCACAATGCTAATCCAAAAGTTATCAGCTATTCGATTCACGGCCAGGATGAATTAGAAATCAATGAAACCCATGAATTTCAACATTACCTTCAAGTATTTGAGCGCCCTTCTGTCCGTATAGAACGTGGATATGTTCGGGATTACGCTGCACCTATCGAAATGGGTCGTCTTATTGATTCCGTTCATCAATTTTTATCTGTTCAACCTAAGTTAGAAATTGCAATACAAACAAGTATGCAAGGAAACAAAGTATCCGGAAAGGTCTCCTGCAAATACTATGAGAAAATTTTTGAAGACCTATATCTAACAATCGTTTTAGTAGAAGATGGCGTTATCACCCAAAACCAATACAACTACTTTAGTGGTTATCCAAAACCAAGTCATGGAGGCCCTTATATTTCTTTGCCATTTTACCTTCCTGATTATGAAAATCATAATGTACTCAGGAAGTTTCTTACTGATCCACGCGGTAATAAGATAAATAAGGTTGATTTTTTCAATACGGCACCCCAGGATGTAGCACCATTCGAAATTGAAATAGGACAAGATATAGATCCTTCCAATTCATGGATCATTGCTATTGTGCACAAACGTCGTGATAGTATTGAAGCATCTTCTGTATTGAATTCACAAATAGTCAAAGTCGGAGAGACTGTTGATTTTAGTGATTAACAAAGCCTGATAAATATTACCTTCCTACTTCTCTATTCGTTATTCGTTATTCCAAACTCATTTTTCACTTTTCACTCTTCATTTTTCACTTTATACAAACGGTTCCATCAACTCCGGATATGCCGCAATAGCCGCCCCGATAATCCCAGCGTCATTAAAAGCGGACGCATTGACGATGGGTGTGCGAAGGTGATTGAAGTGATGCGCAAATTCATCAAAGCGGAAACTGATGCCGCCTCCCAGCACAATTAGTCTGGGAGAAAGAAGAAGGATCATGTAATCGAGAAACTCCGCCAACTCCATAGCCCATGTATCATAATCGAGTTGGCGTTCTTTGCGGGCGCGGTTGCTGACACTGTTTTCGGCGATGTCTCCCCTGTATTGGATGTGGCCAAACTCTGTATTCGGTACAAGAATGCCGTCATAGAATAACGCAGATCCAATGCCTGTGCCTAATGTCAATAATAATACCGTACCCTTGATATGATTGATCCTTCCGTACATGCGCTCAGCTACGCCGGCTGCATCTGCGTCATTGATGACATAATACTTGTGGCCCGTATATTTTTGCAACAGCTCTTCGACGTTGACACCGATCCATGCTTTGTCAATATTAGCTGCCGTTAGAGAAACGCCATCCATAATAATCGCCGGGAATCCAACACCTATCTTATCTCCTTTCCAATCAATATCTGAAAGTGCATCACGTATAGCAGCGGCAACAGCATCCGGCGTGGAGGGCTGGGGCGTATCAATCTTTATCCGATCGCCAATCATCTCGCCGGTGAGGATGTCTACCAACCCAAACTTAATACCTGATCCGCCGATGTCTATACCTAATGCGATGTTGCCCACTATAGTTACCGGATTACTTTGATCGTCATCTTGACATCTGTTGTTGGCCTGTCTCTTGCATCTTTTGGAACCCTTGCGATCTTATCGACAACATCCAGCCCGGAGGTGATGATGCCATATACAGTGTAGTCCCTGTCAAGGAAAGGTGTGCCACCGTACTTCAGGTAAGCGGCCCTTTGTTCAGGTGTATATTTGAATCCTTTTCTTTTTTCTAACATATCAAGCATGCCATTATCTACAGGACTTCCTTGCACAATATAAAACTGTGAGCCCGAAGATTTGCGTTCAGGATTGCCTGCATCACCTGTACGTGCAGCAGCGATAGCACCTCTGATATGTACGAGGCTGTCAACAAATTCGGCAGGCACTTCATAACCAGGGCCACCTGCACCAAGTGGAACACCGGCAGCTGCGTTTTTGGAATTAGGATCACCACCCTGGATCATAAACCCATCAATCACGCGATGAAAAAGGAGTCCGTTGTAATAGCCTTCTTCTGCGAGTTTGAGAAAATTGTCACGGTGTTTAGGTGTGGCATCATAGAGTTCTCCCATCATCACGCCTTGATCTGTGGTGATTTCAATCAGGCATTTGGCTGGTGGGTCGATGATAATAGATTGTGTCATAGTATTGGATTTCTTTCCTTTAGTAGCGGTGAGTTTAACATCATATTTTCCGGCATGGGTATACCTGTGGTCCGCTGCCATATCGACTGACTGTGTACCATCTCCAAAATCCCAAGCATACATATCAGCACCTTCAGAGGTGTTCTGAAAATTGACGATAGCAGGTGCTTCTGCATGTTGGGCACTCATGGTGAATCTTGCCATTGGGTTCATGCAGGAAGCAAACCAAATAAAAGATGAAAGGGCGAAATAAAGGCTCATGTTGTTTCTCATTAATTTATCAATTTTATTTTCATACGGACATCTTTGACAGGACGGTCACGTGAATCCTTTTCGAGTTTACTGATTTTGTCTGCTACGTCCATTCCTGAGACCACTTCACCAAACACAGTATATTCCATATCCAGGTTTGGGTAACCACCCTGCTCCAGATATAATTTGCGCTGGACGTCATTGTATTTAATCTTTTTAGCCATTTCTATTTGTTCCAGATCGCGCTCTGTGACAGTCGTCCCGGTAACAATGTAAAATTGGCTTCCGGAAGATCTTTTCTCGGCGCTGGGTTTCCTGGCAGCTGCAAGGGCTCCTCTCAAATGAGGCGCACCGATCTCAGGATCAATTTCATATCCCGGACCTCCGCCGCCAAGTTGAACCTCGGCCGGTGCTGTTTTAGATGCAGGGTCTCCACCCTGAATCATAAAATTTTCAATGACCCGATGAAAAAGAAGGTCATCATAAAATCCATTCTGGACCAGCTTGATAAAATTGTCCCGGTGCTTTGGTGTGCTGTTATACAGCAGGATAGTGATATCGCCATAATCGGTAGAGATCACTGCCTGGTATTCCTTTTCCGGTTGCTTGCATCCTGTATTTACAAGAATGAGGCTAATACATCCCGCAAAAAGAATAGCTCTAATAGAATGATACATAACTCAACTTTTTTCTGAATCGGACAGCAAAGGTGCAAAATACTCTATTACTTTTCGCTGCAACATGGCTTCCTGGGCAGCCAGCCCTTTTACATCTATGGGGATGAGGGGTTTCCAGTGCGGCCACCCGTCAGCATCCATCCCTTCAAATTCGTAATAACCCTCTTCTGTCAGCAGGTGGCAGATGGCCAGGTGCATCAGGTCCTGTTTCTCTTCTTTTGTAAACTTTTCCTGCCGCCTGCCAAGCTCCCGTATACCAATCAGAAAAAGGACCGCATTAAGATCAGGCAGTTCACTTCGCTTGAACCTGTCCTTCACCCAGTGACGGACCCTCAGCCACTCAAAATCCAATTGCCAGTCTTCCATAGGGGGACAAAGATAAGGTTACTCCCATATCAGGAATTTGTATTTATCTAAAAAATACATTGCCCAATAGTTGTTCCTGTACAGTTGATCAACCCCAAACATTAAAGATTAATGGAGGGAATGGCAGATTTCACCTGAAAGGATGAATTTACTTCAGTACGCAAGGGGGAGATTTATAGTAGCTTTTCCATAAAAAGGTCTCTGCCGTAATGTGGGACCTTGTTGAAAATGCCGTAAAAGACATATACTTTAGAAGAAATTAGCATCATTTGATGGCAGTTAAACATCTCGTCCTCTATTGCACGCTCTTTGCATGTCTGCATGTGAATGGACAGAATATGGACTCACTTCGACAGAGGTATGAAGCGGCTACAGATCCGGTTGACATCGCCGGGCTTGGGCTCATACTCGGTAAGTCCTATCTATACAAAAACCAGGATAGTGCTGCTTTCTATTTTGAAGTCGCTAAAAAAGTCTTACCGGCAGAAGGAAATGACAGCCTCTATATCGTCCTCTATGAACGCAGCAGTGTACTCGAAGAATTTAAAGGCAACAATGCCGAAGCCATCACCATGGTGTACAAAGCACTGGCCAGAATAAAGCAATCCGGTAAACTAGAATTTATCGATAAGGTATATACACTGCTGGGACGCTATCATATGCGTGCGACCCGCTATGATTCAGCCGTCTATTTCTGGAACCTGCTGCTCAATAAATATGAGGACGAAGGACAAAAATATGACATGTGGCTGCCCTATCACCTGCTGGCCGAGATGTATAAAAATCTGGGAGACTGGCCAAAATCAAAGGGGTATTTTACGAAGTCCCTGGAATGTGTACGCATGCAAAAAAAATCAAAAGACTATTTGTTTCTCCTCTACAATTATATGCAGGCATGCGACGTAGAAGGGGAAATGGACCTGTACTCCCAATTGAAGGATGAATACCTATCGTTCAAGCACGAACAAGGACTGGATATTCTGGGTACAGAACATAGCACGATGAACAGGATAAATGAATCTCCTGCTGATCGAATAAAGCGGTTGACAAAATACCTTCCCTATCACATCAAAAATCACAGCAATTTCAGCATTTGCGATACCTATTACAGGCTTGGGGAGATTTATATGGAAGAGAAGAAATATGATGATGCTATCCTTTCCTTTAACAGTATGTTGGAGTCAATTGATAGTATGGACCTGCCATTTCTGAAATTTGCCGGACACACAGCACTCTATAATGCGTATGTAGTTCAAAAAGATTATAAAAACGCACTCTATCATTATAAGGAAAGATATACGCTGCATGATACCTTACTGCATATCGAAAAGCAGAAACAAATGAACGAGCTCATGGTGAAGTATGAAACTTCTGAAAAAGAAAAACAACTTGCAGAAACGACGCTTCACCTGCAATCCTCTAAAAAAAATCAACAGTTCCTTGGCTTTGGAATGTTTGTAGCGCTCGTCATATCGGGCTTAATCTATTATACATTAAGAACAAAACTCAGATCGAATCGTCAGCTTGAAGAAAAAAACA
>JAGOIB010000035.1:0-10615 GCA_017995875.1 Saprospiraceae bacterium | reverse complement strand
CAATCCTCTAAAAAAAATCAACAGTTCCTTGGCTTTGGAATGTTTGTAGCGCTCGTCATATCGGGCTTAATCTATTATACATTAAGAACAAAACTCAGATCGAATCGTCAGCTTGAAGAAAAAAACAAAGTCATTACACACGCCCTCGAGGAGAAAGACATTCTCCTTCGCGAAATCCACCATCGGGTGAAAAATAATCTTCAAATGATCTCTGCCCTATTATATCTCCACGGAAAATCCCTGGATGATTCTTCGGCGCAGGTTGCTCTCATGGAAAGCCAAAACAGGGTCCAATCGATGGCCATGATACATCAGAATTTGTATCAAAATGAAAACTTACTAGGTGTAGGAGTGAAAGAATACCTCGACAAACTGATACACCATCTTACCGACTCATATAATATCGAAAAAGAAAGGATTGCCGTCCACAAGCATATTGAAATCGAATATCTGGATGTGGACACCATCATCCCGTTGGCACTGATTATCAATGAGCTTATCAGCAATGCCCTTAAGTATGCTTTTAACGATGGACGACAAGGGGTCATTGATGTTTTCCTTGGACCTGTCAATGGGCAATGTGTACTGGAGGTAAAGGATAATGGAATTGGCCTGCCAACGAAAGAACCGAATACACTGCAAGGAAACTTTGGCTTTAAGCTCATCAGTATTCTTGCAGATCGGTTGGGTGCAACCTTCCAGACCAGGTCAGATCATGGGACAGTGGTTACTTTATTATTTCCATATGCTAAAGTGGCCTGACATTCTATGATACAAAATAAAAACCATAATTACAGGACTGCAACGCTGTTGAATAGACTGATAGGCTTCTATTTCTTCAGCATACCATTGTATACTGTTGCCCAATCGGATGGATTGTTTGATTCCTTACAAACCATTATTCGCACTGAAGTAATGAATGGAACCAATTCCTTCTATCCTGCAGCGTTGGCTTATGATTCGCTTGCAACGCTTTCAGGCGATACGCTGAAAATGGGTAAAGGCAAAAATTTCCTCGGTATGCATTTCTATTACAAAGGAAGCCACCGCCAGGCCATCGAATACTATCTGCAGGCCTTGCCTTTCTTTACCGCCATCAGGGATACTTATTTTATAGGCATGATGAACAATAACATCGGTGCAGCATATGAATACCGCAGAGAGCCAGAACATTGCATCGCTTATTATCAAAAGGCATTGGTGTCATTTACACAGCTAAAAGACACCCTATGGATCGCCAACGTTTTAAATAATATTGGCATTCAATACAATGTCGCCGAGGACCACGAAGCCTCTTTGATGAATTTCCGGAAAGCGGAAACCTTTTATACGGCTCTTAATGATTCTGCAAGCATTGCTGTCCTTAAAACCAATATTGCTGAAAATGATCGCCTTGCCGGCCGGTATGCGGAAGCCAAAAAATTAAATATCGAGTATCTGACTGATTTTCAAAAATTCCATACGGCAGATGTGTTGGGCAATGTCCACAGTTCACTGGCCCGAATATACCTGGCGCTGGGCCAACTCAAGGAGGCCATGGAACACAATCAACTGTCTATCGATATCCGAACCAAAAATAATTTTCTCAACCACCTACCCAATAATTATGAAACCGAAAGCCTGATATTTGAAGAGGAAAAAAACTACAAGTCAGCCTTGCTGGCCTATAAAAAATTTAAGTCCGCACAGGATTCCATGTTCAATAAAGAAAAAGATGAGCGCATCACTACCCTCATCACTGAGTATGACATCAAAGAAAAAGACCAGGAAATAGCCAACCTTGCTTCTCAAAATGAACTGAAGACACTCCGCATTGAAAAAACAAACAGGCAAAAACTGATCTATGGCCTCGGCGCTTTTTGCTTCCTCCTCTTTGCAGGTGCCCTCTATTATCTGCTTCGATTAAAATCAAAGACCAATGTCGAATTAAATGAAAAAAATAAACTGGTGACAAAGGCCCTGGCTGAAAAAGATGTGTTGCTGAGGGAAATTCATCACCGCGTCAAGAACAATCTGCAAATGATCTCTGCCTTGTTGTACCTGCATGGAAAATCTGTGGATGATCAATCTGCACAGGAAGCGCTCAGGGAAAGTCAAAACCGGGTGCAATCCATGGCCATTATCCACCAGAATCTTTATCAGGATGATGACCTGCTGGAAGTAAGTATCAATACTTATCTCGACAAGCTGCTGGTGCATCTGATCAGTTCTTATAATATCGAGCAAAACAGGATTCAGATCCGCAAAAAAATAGATATTCCCCAGATGGATGTGGACACTGTCATTCCATTGGCATTGATTATCAATGAACTCATCAGCAATGCGTTGAAATATGCCTTCAGGGATGGTGGTTCCGGAGAAATTGACGTGCATCTCGGCGAGCATGAAGGCGCCATCGTGCTCGAAGTAAATGATAATGGCGTAGGCATTCCGGACCATTTTTCCATCGCTTCATCATCCAATTTTGGCCTTAAGTTAGTTACCATACTATGTGATCGATTGGGCGCCACATGGAAAGTACAATCTAGAAATGGTACCCAAATGTCTATTACTATTCCTCAGAAAAAAGCAGCATGACACCTATGAGTTCCATCAATATATTGGTCATCGAAGACGAAGCCCTGGTAGCTGCCATGATTAAGGAAGCGCTGAGCGGTTCAAAATTTAATGTCAGGTCTATTGCTTTCACAAAAGCCTCTGCAGAAAAATACCTGGCCACCGAACCCATCGATGCTGCCCTCATCGATATCAACCTCGAAGGTCATTTTGAAGGTATTGAAATCGGACGGCAAATCAGGGACAACCACCATATTCCCTTCATATATATCACAGCGCATGCGGATGACCAGACGATTCAAAATGCAAAACTGACACAGCCGTCTGGGTATATCGTCAAACCTTTCACAGAGCGGGATCTGCTTGCCGGGCTTGAAATTGCTTTATATAATTTTCAACAACGTCACACGTCTGGTAAGGACCTTACATTTCTCAATCAACGCCTGAAGGATCCGCTTTCTTCCCGCGAACTTGATGTCCTGCGCCTGATATTTGACGGACGAACCAACCAACAGATGTCTGAAGAACTGTTTTTATCTGTTAATACTGTAAAAACCCATCTATCCAGGCTTTTCCTCAAACTCAACGCCGGATCGCGGACTGAGGCCATTGCCAGGGTGAGAGATATGATGTGATCACCAATACTAGAGCAAATTGACGTAGCCACCCAACGTATTTTATACCTTTGCGGCATACATTAAGCTAACCGATATGAAATTTGGCGTAGTAGTCTTCCCTGGATCCAATTGTGATGATGACATGATGCATGTCCTTGGCACCGTGATCGGGGCGGATGTTATCAAATTGTGGCACAAGGAAACCTCTCTGGGAGGTCTCAGCTCTGAAGATTGTGTGATATTGCCGGGGGGATTCTCTTATGGTGATTATCTGAGGGCAGGTGCCATCGCCCGGTATTCCCCGATTATGCAATCGGTGATCTCCTTTGCCAAGAGTGGTGGTAAGGTCTTTGGTATCTGCAACGGATTCCAGATCCTTTGTGAATCCGGCCTGCTGCCAGGTGTGCTTGTTCGTAACCAGGATCAGAAGTTTATTTCCAAAAACATACATCTCCGGGTAGAAACGACTGATTCCATTCTCACAAACTTGTGCCACACAGGCCAAATTCTCAAGATGCCAATCGCCCATGCGGAAGGCAGGTATATTCCTGATGATAAGGGGCTCAAAGCCCTGCAGGATAATGACCAGATATTATTCCGGTATTGCACTCCTGAAGGGGTTTTATCAAGTGACAACGGATCGACCGATGATATTGCCGGCATTTGCAATAAAGACAGGAATGTATTTGGCATGATGCCCCATCCTGAAAGGGCTTCCGAGACGGTATTAGGCAATACGGACGGGCTTATCCTCTTTCAGTCATTGTACTCGTCTGTGGCTCAGATGGCCACAGCCCAATAGCTCGCAACTATTGCCTCCTGATTTAAACGGTTTAGGATCAGAAGGCTGGATGTTAAATCCTGCTAAAGAGCCGTTAATGATTTATTAAACTCCAGGGAATCAAACCTTAATAGCCTATTTTTGTACTCTTTACATCCGGAATTAAGGTTTCGGGGCCAGAATCTGATTTCTCTTTTTTGATATATCGTAAGTTAATATCCGTATGAGTATGAGAGCTATTTTTCTCCTTTTCATTTCCATGTTCACGCTGACAGTCTCAGCTCAGATCTATTCTCCTGTCAAATGGGCGGTCACACTTACTCCTGCAGCAGATGGCAATTACACTCTGCTGGCAAAAGCCACTATTGACGAAGGCTGGTGGGTGTATTCTCAATTTCTTGAAAACGAGGATGGCCCGATTGCCACAACGCTCAACTTTGATCCAGGTACTCATTTCAAACTTGTCGGTAAGGCAAAGGAATCCGACAATGCCAAAAAGATTTTTGATAAGGTGTTCGAAATGGAGGTGATCAAGTTTCAGAAATACTTTACGATCGAGCAGAAAATAAAAGTACTGGATGCATCAAAGCCAATTTCAGGTTATATCAATTTCATGACCTGCAATGATGAACGTTGTCTTCCACCAACAGATGTAGAATTTAACCTGAAGGCTACTGGTGGCTCTACAGGTGATGCAGGATCAAAATCAACTACTCCAGTTGATAAAAAGACTGCCGGCGAAAACAAAGTGACTTCAGCCAATCCAACTTCTGCCGGAAAAGGAAGTGCGCCGGCGGAAGAAAAAAAAAAGCTAACTGACGATACATCCGTTTCCGGGTCATCATCAGGCTCTTCCACCTTTTCGAATGCAAGCAACTTTGAAGCCAATGCAGATGCACCTGGATCAGGCATACTTAAACCCGTAACCTGGGTTTTCCGTTCTGAAAAAAAATCCGATGGGCTGTATGAAATCATAGCAGAGGCAAAAATCGATGACGGTTGGCACACCTATTCCTCTTCCAATCAAAAGGAAGATGGCCCGATTCCTACGGTGCTGACATTAAACCCGAATGCATCATTTTCTTTGGAAGGGAGCCTTACTGAAACAAGTACCGGACGCCAGGAGGGATTTGACAAGTACTTCGACATGAACCTTATCAAATTCAAACATGATCTGCGGATGGGCCAGATGATAAAGGCTGCAACGCCTTCAGTCATCTCGGGATCTCTTGAATTTATGGCCTGCAATGATACCCGATGTCTTACGCCTCAATACATAGATTTTAGTGTGGATCTCGCCACAGGACTTCCTGCTGCAGCACCGGATGCTCAAGGGACAGGGCCAAAAATCGATGGCAACGGCAGTATCGATCAATCTATTGAAAGTTTGAAATCAACATACGCCGCACCATTAAGTGACTGTGGTGAAAAACAGGAAGAAGAAAAAGGCAACCTCCTGTGGATGTTTATCTTCGGAATGATCAACGGATTCGTGGCACTCCTTACGCCTTGCGTGTTTCCTATGATTCCGCTCACAGTAAGTTTCTTTACGAAGGATTCAAAACGCAAAGGTTGGGAAAATGGATTGTGGTATGGCATTTCCATCATTGCCATTTACGTAGTGCTGGGCTTATTGATTACTGTATTATTTGGTGCCGGATCGCTCAATGAGTTGTCTACCAATCCGATTGCTAATACCATCTTCTTTTTAATCTTTATCCTCTTTGCGTTTTCTTTCTTTGGCTTTTATGAAATCACCTTACCCTCCAGCTGGAGTAACAAGAGTGATGCCATGGCTGATAAGGGAGGTATGATCGGCATCTTCTTTATGGCCGCAACACTTGCTATTGTATCGTTTTCATGCACTGGACCTTTGATCGGCACAGCATTAGTAGAGGCATCATCAGAAGGTTTTCTTGGACCGCTGGTGGTGATGGGAGGCTTTTCCCTTGCTCTCGCTATTCCATTCAGTTTATTTGCCGCTTTTCCTTCCTGGCTCAATTCATTGCCTAAATCCGGTGGATGGATGAACAGCGTCAAGGTTATCCTGGGTTTTGCAGAGCTGGCACTTGCATTGAAATTTCTGTCCATCGCGGACATGACGGCGCATTGGGGTATTCTCAAGTATGAATTGTTTATGGGGCTTTGGGTGATCATTGCGCTGGGTATGGCAGCATATATGTTTGGATTGATCCGGTTTCCACACGATAGTCCAAACAAGCGATTGACACCGATTGCAGCAATGCTTGGTCTTTCATTTGGGATTCTCGGGCTTTACCTGGCTACAAGTTTATTCGGTAGTGAAAAGACAGGTACCTACAATTCTCTCGGCCTGATGAGTGGATTGGCACCTCCCGCACATTACAATTATTTCAAGCCACTTGGCGCAGTAAGTAAAGACATCAAGGGCGAATACGTTTCACTCACCAAATGCGCTAACAACTTTGATTGCTTTCATGATTATTATGAAGGGCTGGCGTATGCAAAGGAAACCAACAAGCCTATCTTGTTAGACTTTACCGGATATGGATGTGTCAACTGTCGCAAGACTGAAGAGCACGTATGGTCTGATGAAATCATCCGCAAAAAAATCAATGATGATTTTGTCCTGATTTCCCTTTATGTAGATGATAAGATCGCGCTCGATACGATGCTTCGCTCTACTGTGACGAATGAACGGATCAGAACCATTGGGCAGAAATGGTCTGATTTCCAGGTCGTCAATTTCCAACAGAACTCTCAACCTCTCTATGTCATTGTAAGCCCTGATGAAAAAGTACTCACGACTCCAAGAGGATATGATCCGGATGTGAGGGCCTATGAAACATTTCTTGAATGTGGGTTGAATACCTTTAAACAATTGAGCAGTCCTGCCATTGGTAGTGCTCAGTGAAATGAAGATGTAATCCCTTTCCGGCTCAACTAAAAAAAATGCCCTGCTGAAGAACCATCAGCAGGGCATTTTAGTATTTGACTCTTCTATTCAGTTATGAATTTTCCATGGAATAATAACGAATCATGGATTGTATGTCACGATCCAGTTTTCCTTTGGGGGCCATCTTGAAGAAGATCTTGTGTGAATCAAAATCCTCAGGAAGGATTTCATCAAGACATTCAATGGCTTCTGCTTTCCTGCCAAGCCGATAGAGACAAGCTGCTTTGCAATAAGATAATCTTGCCCCAACGGTCACCTCATCCGCTTCCTCAAGCACATCCAGGGCTTTTTCAATCTTGTTGCGTCTCATCAGAAACTTGACATGCGCGAGCCAGTAGGTCTCTTCTTCAGGACCGGTTTCTGTGGATTTATTGTAATAGAAATCTGCCTTCCCATATTGCTTTGTTTTTTCATAGCAATACGCCAATTCCGCATAGTACTCCTCGCGACGATCATCCAGCCTGATAGCTTTGATCAATGAACTGATGGCATTGGAATAATTGCCTTCACGCGCATAACAGATGCCCAGAAGATAATATACATCATCGATGTATTGGTCCTGCTTGAGTGCTTCTATAAGGCATTCCTTGGCCAGTGCATACTTCCTGAGTTTCAGCATACATTCAGCGGCAGGAACAAGATATTCCTGTTGGTGGCCGAATCGTTGAAGTAACTCCTGATAAATGCCAAGGGCTTTTTTATAATCCTTGACCTGGCAGCAGAGTTCTGCGCAATCGAGGTATCCGTTTTTGAATTCAGGATTGACGATATAGCTGTACTCAAGAGAACGGATGGCATTTTTATAATCCCCTTCACAACTATAGGCGTGCCCGAGATTAAACCAAGCCAGGTAATTGTAAGCGTCCTGGTTGAGGATGTTATTGTGAAAATCAATGCTTTCCTGATAAAGCCGTGACCATTCAACACAAAGCCATATGTGCTCAAGCGCCTCTTCATTCTTAGGATCGATGGTCAATACATCCCTCAGCTTATTATACATGAGGCTGTATTCCCGCATGCACTCATAGATGTATGCTTCTGCGAGATAAAGATCAACACAAGAGTTAAGGCTCATCTGATCACTGCAATTGTCAACCATCGTAAAAGCTTTCTCGTAATCACCGAGCTGTGCTGTCACTTTGATTTTCATCAATTGGAGTTCGGGATGCCTCGGATACAAGTTGAGTGCAATGTCAAGGGTTTCGTTGGCTTCCTTGAAATCTTCTTCCTCCATTAATAACCTGATCTTGATCACATAGAATTCGGCGTGATGACTGGAAAACTGCAACGCGTAGTCGAGTGCTTCCATAGCTTTTTCCGTGAGGGATTCGGATATATAGTACTGGATAAGATTGAGAAAATCCTTTTCGTCCCAGAGGGTGGTATTCCCGTGAAGTATCATGTTTTCAAACACGGATACAAACTCGGGAAGAGACAGGGTTGGTTTTGTTCTGTACTCCATGCAATTTACTGAATGGGATTATAAAAAATATGTTCGGTATAAATATAACCAAAACGGTGTCAAACATACGATATCCAAACACATTTACACCTTCCGGCGATTCAGACACATTCGTCTCAGGTGTATCTGTAATAATCACATTCATAGACGCTTATAGAAAGGCCAAATCATACATTATTTTTGCTTCATGGATAAAGTGCTCTAATACACTTCACTATGTATCTGATGTTGACTATATGATTGCCGAAAAAAATATCTTTTTTTTTGTTCGGGGAACGAAAAAAGTGATAAAATCCTAACAAAATCAGTCTATTCAGACGATTACGTTTAAAAACAAAAGGAAATTTTCCATTTAGAAAACTTCCTTTTGTTTTTATCCAAAGATAAAACTGGCATCAATGCCTCCCTCAAACTCTACATAATCGCTTTACTGCTTCCTATGCTCCTGCGCCCTGCGCAACAATTCCCTGTTAAACTCATTTTCAGCCTGGTGCAGCATCAGTACTTTTTTTGCACTCACAACAGTTCTCAACCGGGTAAGTAATGTGCGCTTCAATTCAAGTTTTTTCTGCTCTTGTTGTAAATGGCGTTCAATGACTTTTGCTGCTTCCTCATCTGTAATCGTTTCCAGGTCGGGCCGTTCAAATTCATCACGCATATCTTTCAAGGCATCCCTGTATTCGTTGTAGATCGGCCAGAACCGCGCCGCCTCATCCGGTGTCAGCCTTAATTGTTGTGTTATATAAGCAACGCGCTGAGCCTCTATTCGTTCACGCACTTCCTTCGACATGGATCCTGGTTGGGATATACCGGTAAGTATAGCTGACAAAAGGAAAATGGTTGTTAAAAATATCCTGCTATTCATTTTTAGGTATGTGTTGTCTTGTTTAAAAAATTGTTTCGATGTCATCTCCATCCAGTTCTTCAAGGAGATACTCTTCTATAGCAGATGAATCAGATGGCGTGTTCCTTTCATTCCGTATCCAGTCTGCTTGTTGCCATATCAAGGGTTCAAACTCATCGAGGTTATCGATGATATACTGGTAAGCATCCGAAGAACTAATCCCAGTTGAATCGAGTGCCTGATTAGAGCTATGGGTGAGCCACACCACGCCAAAACAAATGCCTGCCACGATAGCAGCAGTTGAAATCAAACTGCGGAGATTGATTGATTTTGTGTGCATAGCCCCTTTCTGATCTTGCCATCGATCAATCAACTGATCCGGTAGTTGATCAAAATAACCTGTGGGTGGAGAATGGAATATCCTTTTAGGAAATCCAGGGACAAGGTTATCCATCTCCTCCTTTATATCTTTCTCGGGTTCCATATCTTTTAAACGATTTGTCTTGCTTTCAATTCTTCTTCAATTTTCCGTACGGCGTGGTGAAAAGATGCTTTAAGGGCACCTTCTGTCAATTGCAGTATTTCTGCCATTTCTTTGTAGGATAGTTCATCATAATACCTCATCCTGAAGACCATTTGTTGACGTTCCGGAAGCTTGAGTACACTCGTTTCCAGTGCTGATGAAAGCTCGTCTGCATTGAAGTAAGGTTCAGCAACACTGACATCATTGGTCTCCAGGTCCACTTCCTTTCTTCTTTCACGGGCTTTGTGGTGATTATTCGTTTCATTGACAGCAATACGGTACATCCATGTATATAATCCTGCCCTGCCTTCAAACCCCGCCAGATGTCTGAAGATTTTGATAAATGTGTTTTGTAGTATGTCATCAGCATCTTCATGCGATGAGACTTGTCGCCTCACTACCTGGTACAGACGTTGCTGGTACTTTACGACCAGATGCCTGAAACCGGCTTCCCGGGTATCAGGCCCTGAGGTCAGGGAAAGTATTTCTTCGTCTGTCATGTAGCGATGCCGTCAATGGTTTGGACTGAGGAAGATAGAAAAGGTTTAACGTCACCATCTCCATATTTCGGCGAAATATATTTCGTAGAAATACGTTTTGGGGCCACAGGCTTTATCTTTAGCCAATGAAATTCCTCTCCAAGCTAATCCTGAAACTCCTGGGATGGCGAATCATTGTTGAAATACCTCCTGACCTCAAAAAATTTGTAGTTGCGGTGGCCCCCCATACAAGCTGGAAAGATTTTCCTATTGGCCTTTTTGTTCGTTCAGCCATGGGACGCCACATTTATTACCTCGGAAAGAAAGAATTGTTTGATAGCCCCTTTGGTTTCTTTTTCTGGGCTACAGGTGGCCGGCCGGTCGATCGGAATCATCCCACAGGACTTGTTGATCAGGT
>JAGOIB010000157.1:2211-4646 GCA_017995875.1 Saprospiraceae bacterium | reverse complement strand
TGTTGCTGACGCCCCCTTTATGTTAAGACTGGTCAATGAACCATCGTGGATACAATTTATTGGTGATAGAAAAGTATATACACTCGAGGATGCAGAAAACTACCTGCTCAACGGTTCAATCAAAAGCTACCAGGACAATGGATTTGGTTTTTTTGCTGTACTTTTAAAAGGAACGGATACAGTGATCGGAACATGCGGTTTTGCTAAAAGACCATTTCTCGATCATCCGGATTTCGGTTTTGCATTCCTTCCTGAATATACAGGTAAGGGATATGCCACCGAAATCGCTGTGGCTACACTGGCATATGCAGAAGAAGTGCTTAAAATAGAAACTGTTTTTGCCTATGCGACAAAAGATAATTTCCGTTCAATACAGTTGTTATCAAAAACCGGTTTCACGTTTGATAAATACATCCAGGTGGATGATGATGAATTGTTATTGTTTACGGCCGCTTTACATTTCGTCCATAAGGACGAAGATGAAGATGATTCCGAATGATCTGGAATCTCACCATATTTATTACGGTGGAATTGGATTTATAAAGTTGAAAAGTTAAGGAGGTGTGAACTCACCCCGCTTAGGTTTGGTCATCAGAAGTGGATTTACTTAACTTAGCCCACTTAACGAAATCCACACCAACCTGATGAAACTTTCCCTAACACAAAAAGCTCTTGTGAGTTCCTTTAAAGGACTCAACCGTGTTGTCGCCTGGCATCGCCTCCCGAAGTGGGTAGGCATCATCAACCTTCTCTCCTTCCGGTATGAGCTAAGGTCCAAGAACCTTCATGATACATATCCTACTCCGGACCATCAGGGAGATCTAAAGACATGTCCTTTCCACGACCCTAAGTTTCATGTAATCCGCCATTCGGATGGTAAATTTAATGATCCCCATCAGCCATTGATGGGATGCACCGGAATGCGATTTGGACGCAACATGCCGAGGGAATATACTGCACCTGATCTGGAAACACTCATGACACCTAATCCCCGCCTCATCAGTGAGAAGCTGATGCAGCGTACTGAATTCAAACCGGCAACGATCGTCAATCTTCTTGCTGCGCCCTGGATCCAGTTTATGGTGCATGATTGGTTTGGCCATTTCGAAAGTGAGGAGAAAATGGAAGTTCCTTTACCTGAAGGTGATTCCTGGAGTGAACCCAAAATGGAAATATTCAAATCACTTCCGGATACACCCTTGAATGAGGTCGATCGCAAGTTTCCGGCATACCGCAATAAGAACACTCATTGGTGGGATGGATCACAGATCTATGGCTCCACTGAAGAAAAAACCAGTGCTTTGAGAGGCCTGGCTGAAGATGGAAAATTGTTTGTAGAAGAAGGAAGTGCAGATCATTTTCTTCCACGCGATTACCGTGGAATTCCTGTTTCAGGTTTTACGGACAACTGGTGGACAGGACTTGAATTGTTGCATACGATATTCGCATTGGAACACAATGCCATTTGCGATGAACTGCGCAAACATTTTAAGGATTGGACCAGCGACCAGATATTTGATACAGCGAGATTGGTCAATTGCGCATTGATGGCCAAGATCCATACAGTGGAATGGACACCTGCCATTCTTCCACATCCAGCACTTCAGATCGCCATGAATGCCAACTGGTGGGGACTGATGGGAGAAAAGCTGCACAAGATGTGGGGTCGTATCGGTAAGGGTGAAGTGATCAGTGGCATCCCCGGATCTGAAGTCGAACATCATGGCGCACCATTTTCACTCACGGAGGAATTTGTTTCCGTCTACCGATTACACACATTATTGCCAGACAATATAGCTTTCTACGATGTGCAGAGCGGGGCACACAAGGGGACACTTGATATGAATGACGTTGTCTTTGAACATGCGCGCAAACCCCTGGAAAACGGGCTCACCTATGCTGATTTATTTTATTCATTTGGCATTGCTTATCCCGGAGCCATCACCATTCACAATTTTCCAAACTTCCTTCGCAATATCACTACACCGGATGGAAAGCACCTGGATATGGCAACTGTAGATATCCTTCGGGATCGTGAAAGGGGAGTGCCGAGGTACAATCAATTCCGACGGTTGATTCATATGAAACCGGCCGATACATTTGAAGAACTCACCGGAGGTAAAAAGGAATTGGCGAAAGAGATTGAGGAAATCTATGGTGGGGATATTGAAAAAGTGGATTTGCAGGTAGGTATGTTGAGTGAACCACTTCCTAAAGGATTCGGATTTAGTGATACTGCATTCAGGATATTTATTTTGATGGCCTCCCGCAGATTAAAGAGTGATCGATTCCTTTCCGCTGATTTCAAACCTGAGATTTATACACTGCCCGGAATGAATTGGGTACAGAATACAACTATGATCGATATCCTGATTCGTCACTATCCTGAATTGAAGGTGCCCCTTAAGGGAGTAAAGAATGCATTTCACCCATGG
>JAGOIB010000157.1:0-2111 GCA_017995875.1 Saprospiraceae bacterium | reverse complement strand
AATCGTAAATGGTTTTTCTATTCTGGACTCTCTGGATAATGAATGTACTGCTGCTCATGCTGGCCATCATGGGCAAAGGATTCAGGGAAAGTTATGGTGCAGGCATCAATCTGAACGTGCTGATGATTATTGGGACACTGGTGGTATTGATAGCTAGTCTTGTGCTTAAGTTTAGTGCAAAACAAAAGGCAGTAAGCCTTGTTGTAGTTGCTTTGCCGGTGCTGGCATTGTTGGTCATGTACCTCATGGATAAAATTACCGGCCAGACACAATAACCATTATGAAAATAAGCGAGTTGATTTCAAGGCGGTTCAACAAGCCTGAAAATAAGGGTGATGAATTTGGGTTTACCAACCAATACAACGCTAAGAGTAAGCGCATCGTCAACAAGGATGGTTCCTTCAATGTGATCCGCATCGGGGAGAAGAAGTCCCTTTTTCATAATCTGGTTGTTATGAATTGGGCGAATTTTGCAGTGGTTGTGTTGTCCTTTTACTTGCTGCTCAATGTACTTTTTGCTTTGCTTTACCTCGCCATTGATATTAATGGTATAGGGATGACGGCCGATTACCATGTCCAAAATAAATTTCTTATTGCGTTTTTCTTTAGTGCTCAGACATTGACCACTGTAGGGTATGGGTCACTCTATCCGTTGACCGCACCGGTAAGTGCGTTGGCGGCGCTGGAGGCATTGTTCGGATTGATGAGCTTCGCCATTTTTACAGGCTTGATGTACGGCCGGTTTGCCAGGCCTTTAGGAGGTATTCGTTTTTCAAAAAACATACTCATGGCACCGCATAAAGAAGGCTTTGCGCTGATGTTTAGGATCGCAAATCAACGGGACCATAATTTGACAGAAATGGAAGCCCGTGTGCTGATGAGTGTAGTCGTCAATGATAATGGAAAGGAAAGTCGAAAATATCAACCACTGGAACTTGAGAATAACAAGGTCAATTATTTTCCGATCAACTGGACACTTGTACACTATGTAGATGATAAAAGTCCCCTCTATGGCTTGTCCAAAGATGATTTTATTTCCTCCCAGTTTGAATGGCTGGTGATGATCAAAGGGTACAACCTAACGGCCACGCAGCAAATCCACGTCAAAAGCTCTTATACAATCAATGAGTTAGTATGGAATGCCAGGTTTAAAATGCCATATCATTTCAATGAAGATGGAATCACGGTATTCGAATTGGATAAAATCGATGATTTTGAGGTGATGCCGGATTAGTCTTTCGTCGAAAATAACAGGCAGGAACGTCCCAATTCATTTTATCTTGCAGCCTCTTTCGGAAAACACCGTTTTCCGGCATTTTTACTACTCAAAATCAATGATTTATGTACAGGACTTTAACCTACTTTTTTCTCCTTTTTATGTCGGTACAGGCCAATGCCCAAATAGAGGCAAGGCTGCTTCGTTTTCCGTCGATTTCCAGGGACGCTATTGTTTTTTCCTATGCAGGAGACCTTTATTCAGTAGCCAGGACAGGCGGAACTGCCCGTAAGATCACAACCGATATTGGTAATGAACTGTTTCCCAGATTCTCCCCGGATGGCAAGACCCTTGCATTTACCGGCCAGTACGATGGGAATACCGAGGTTTATTCCATGCCTGCCGGGGGTGGCGTTCCGGTGCGTCTGACCTATTCTGCAACACTGGGGCGAGATGAACTGGGTGACCGAATGGGCCCAAACAATATCGTCATGACCTGGAAAAACGACAATTCAGGTGTCGTCTACCGAAGCCGCAAGACATCCTTCAATGATTTTAAGGGCCAACTATATTTCGCAGGTATCAATGGTGGGATGTCCACTGAATTGCCTTTTTCAGTAGGAGGATGGTGCTCTTATTCACCGGATAATTCCAAACTGGCGATGAACTCTATCTTCCGTGAATTCCGTACATGGAAATACTATAAGGGTGGTATGGCGGATGATATCTATATCTATGACTTCGCGTCAGGCAACATGGAGAATATCACCAACAACCTTGCACAGGATATATTCCCGATGTGGTCAGGAAATAAAATCTATTTCTGCAGTGACCGCGACCGGACAATGAACATCTTTGTGTATGACATTGCTACGAAGCAAGTCACCAAGGTCAC
>JAGOIB010000156.1:2652-4673 GCA_017995875.1 Saprospiraceae bacterium | reverse complement strand
CTTGGTGATGCAGCCTACATGGAAGAAGGAACCTACAAGGGACATCCACAGGTCGCCCAACCAGCGATTCAACAAGGAAGACTACTTTGTAAAAACCTGAATGCACTCGCCAAAGGCAAACTAATGAAGCCTTTTCACTACAAGGATCTCGGTAGCCTTGCTACTATAGGACGAAATAAAGCTGTTGCCGATTTGCCCTATCTCAAGACCCAAGGTTTCATCGCCTGGTTACTGTGGCTATTCGTTCACCTGAAATCAATCCTGGGTGCAAAAAACAAAATATTGGTTTTCTTCAATTGGGTATGGTCGTATATCACAATGGATCAAAGTCTGCGGATCATGATCAGGCATAAAACGAAAGTTAGTAGCTAGAAGTGAGAAGTTAGCAGTGAGAAGTGAGAAGTGAGAAGTTAACAGTTAGTACTTAGTAGTTTTTAAAACTTCGCTATTTTAAGTCTCAAGACTTAAAATCTATATCGACTTACATTCATATTGAAATTATACTTACAGGCAGTCTGTGACTGCCTGGTAAAAAGCATAACATCCATACTACCCGCCCACCGGTGTCTGCAACATCAAAGTCTTATCCTTGGCAAAATCGTATAGGGTCATACCGCGTATTTCATACAGCGCCATCCAGAAATCACGCACAGCCTGCAAATAAGATCTGCGCGCACTTTCCTGGTCAGCAAGTGCAAGATTGAGATCCGTCACAGATATTTTTCCAATCAGGTATCGCTGGTAAGTAATTTCATATCGCCTTCGTGCAGCATCTAGATACCGTTCCGATATTTCCGTATTTTTTCTAACAAGTTCAAATTGCTGAGCCCGCAAGACAATTGTTCGTTTGAAATTTTCTTTCTCTTGATCGACTTGTCGTTGCACAAGCTCAAGATTAGAAAGTGCTATTTCCCTGCGTGCTTTTGATTTTCCCCAATCTGCAATGGGCACTGAAATACTGAACGTCACACGTTCCTGATCTATAGGATCAATATAGGCCTGGCTAAGGTCGGAAGACGTCTGGTTGAGTCCAAATTCACCAACCAGTCTTGCATTCACACCTGCGTCACCTTTAGCTATAGCTACTTCCCGCTGCGCTTCCAATAAACGTCGATCAAACGACACAACACTACTTCTATTTTGTAGTGCAAACGCTAGTGCCTTTTCCTGATCAATTGATATTTCCGGTAATGTATATGGAGGGAAGAGATCAAATTGAATATTGCCCTGAAGATTTAGAAAATCACGCAATGCTTCAGTATTGGTTTGCATTTCAAGCTCAGCTGCCGCTAAGCGTGTCTCGGCTTGCATAGCATTAAGTTCTACTTGCAATAAATCTGTCTCCGCGATTTTCCCAACCTCATATCTTCCACGGGAAAGAACAAGTAGCGTATCTGCATTTGCTTTATCCTGTTTGGCAGCTTCAGCATCTAATTGGCTGGTCAATAAGTCAAAAAACAACTCGGCTGCCTGTTTAGCAACTCCCTCCATTCCTTCAGAATAAATCTTTTCACTTTCCTTATAAATCATCGGTTCTATTCGCTTTCGCCATTTCATATCATTGTATTGGAATAATGGCTGGTTTATACCAACATTTATCGTATTTGAATAATAGGAAGTAGAGGCATCAACACCACTGGTGGCAAATTCATCCAACCTGCCGAGACCACTACTGACAAATAATTTGCCCCCGGAAGGTGCGAAATCCTGTTCCATCAGGAGATTAACCTGATTGTCCATAAATGCCCTTTCTACATAACTTTGACCACCCGTTGGCAATGTAATAGACTCGATAGATCTGTTAAAAAAAGGCAAAGTGCCTGCATTCAAAAGCAACTGAGGTTTAAAATCAGCAAGGAATGATTTGTACGTCCAGTAATCCCTCTTCCATCTCGTCGAGGCAAGCAATGCTTCCGGTGCATCACTTTGAGCAAGTGCCACGACTTCATCGAGCGTCAGTCTGTATGCATTTTGTCCACAAAGTTGTTGTGATAATCCAATCAACAACATCCATCCGAATA
>JAGOIB010000156.1:0-2552 GCA_017995875.1 Saprospiraceae bacterium | reverse complement strand
GCAGCCACACCAAGAAACACGCCTATGATTCCTCCAATCGTACTCACCAAAATAGCCTCAAACAAAAACTGCATGATAATATCTTTCCTGGTAGCACCAATCGCACGACGCAATCCGATTTCCTTGATACGCTCATAGACGGAGGCAAGCATGATGTTCATGATACCGATACCGCCTACCAACAAAGAGATCCCGGCGATAACAGCCAATACCAGATTGAAAATATCCTGCGTCTTCTGTTCCTGCTTCAACAACAACTCCGGAATTTCCATGGAGAAATCCACTTTACCATCATGTCTTCTTTTCAACATCCGGGCGACCACATCAGCTGTGGATTGAAGATATTTTGACTCATTGACCCTGACGACAAGCCGATCGATCTGGTGAACTTCAGCTTTTTCATCACTATTCTGCATTCCCTGCTGTCCTATATCATCACTACGTATTTGTGAACGATCACCAAAGCGAATCAATGAAACATCAAGCGGAATAAAAATATCGGAGTTGAGATCACGCAGTCCAAGGGAGGTAAGTGTTTCCTTTGTCGCAATTCTTTTTTCTAAAACACCTATGATCGTGAAGTAATTATTTCCACATTTTATGGATTGACCTACCGGATCTCTACCACTAAATAATTTTGTCTCCACATTTTTGCCAATGACACATACAGGCATGTCATTGCTGATGTGTTCTTCAGTAAAAAGACTGCCTTTATAGGTACCTAATTGATTGAGTTCAAAAAATGTATTTAAGACACCAACGCACCGGATATCAAGGATTTTACCATTATAGATGGCTTTGGTTTGTCTGATGATTTCAGGGCTTACCAATTCAACAGCAGGAATGCTCTGGATGACTTCAATATCACTTTTGGACATTCCTGGAGCCCAGGGCTTGAGTTCTGATTCATTTCCTGCTGTTTTGGTGGCAGTCTCTTCTTCATTTTGATCTCCTTTATTTTCATCAAGTGATTGATGTGTAAAGACAATATTGTTGGTCCCGATAAGCCGCATCTGATCAAGGATAAATTTTTTCGCTCCTGACCCAATCGCAAGCATGGCGATGACGGCTGCAACACCAAATACAACTCCGAGTGCGGTCAGAAAACCACGTAGCTTATTGACCAATACACTTTCAACGGCAATGGCAAACAGGAAAAGAAGCCGGTCCTTCATGAGATTTGTTTGGAGAGGTGATCAGAAAATAATGATAGAGCCACCCTGATCGCTATCCTGGGACAGATTGTCAGCCTTGATGGTCTTGGATATTTCCTGCTGTATCTTGTTTCGGGCAGCCAATTCTGTTTCAAGTTTTGTTTTTGCTGCTGCTTTGGCACCAGGTTCCAAATAAACGAACTCAAGTTTATCCGGTTCGGTAGGTGTATTAAGGATTACCTGGTCACCGGTGGCTAATCCGGCGGCAACGCAAATAGCGAGATCGTTGGAAGGTCCGGTGACTACCTCTTGCCGGACAATAGCAGTCTTTGTTTTCTTAAAAACAAAACTAACGCTGTCCACTTGTATTGCTTCCAATGGAACCTGAAGACAAGTTGGTATTGAATCCACGCTGATATTAAGTCCTGTGGTCATAGCAGGCCTCAGAAGAGAATCGATGGAACTGAGTAAAATGATCACTTCAAAAACCTTCGTGTCAAAGTTTCTAAGCTGTTCGCCGATATTGGCTTTAGTCAATACGACGCCCTCAAATTCTTTACCGGGAAAAGCATCTACTGTAACCTTTGCTTTTTGTCCGGGTAAAACTTTTGTGATATCCACTTCATTAATATATGCCTTGGTGATCATTTCGCTCAGATCAGGTAATTCTGCGATCACAGGATCCCATGCTGAAATTTGTGATCCGGGTCCCTTTTTACCATCCCAGTCACGGGCATAAATCACCATGCCATCTTTAGGTGCTGTGACTGTCATTTGTCCCTGCAACTCCAATAACCTATTCAGTTTAAGTTCCTGCTGACGAAAGGAAGCGTTGATCTCTTCTATCCTGGCGATCGATTTTTCCTTGGTAAGGGTGAGCTTATTGTCCAGCTGGTCTAGTTCGCGCTGAGATCTCTCCAGGTCCAGCCTTGCCTGTTGCTTGATAGCTTCAGGTTCATATTTGCTCAGCTCAAGTGAAAGTTGTTTCTCTTTCATTGAAAACCGGATATTGATCAATTGGTCACGCAAGTCACGCATCTCAATGGCTGTATCAATTTTAGCCTGGTCCAGTTGTGTTACGATCTTATCAATCTCTGTCTGTGAATCCTTGATCTTCCCATCCATTTCGGTGCGGTCCAGGGAGGCAATAAACTGGCCTTGTTTGACAACGGTGCCTTCGGTGACGAGATTGGCAATCGTGACCTGGTATAATCCTACTGACCGCAGGCCTTCGGGGCCCTTTATCTTTTCAGAACGTCGTGCGAGTAATTCACCGGGAGCATGGATATTAACGGCCAACGGAGCTTCTTTCACCTCAATCATGAGGTCTTCGGCCTGCCCTTTTTTTTCATCTTTTGGAAACAGGAAATAGCCTGCAGCAATCAAACCTATCAGGCC
>JAGOIB010000034.1:8513-17633 GCA_017995875.1 Saprospiraceae bacterium | reverse complement strand
CTAACTTCTAACTTCTAACTTCCTTGAGCTTTTTTATGATCAGCCAGAAACTGGGCCAGCCCGATATCAGTGAGTGGATGTTTTAATAAACCTAGTATAGCAGATAATGGACAAGTCACTACATCAGCGCCGGCTTTGGCACAATCAACGATCTGTCTTGAATTGCGGATGGATGCAGCCAGAATAGCTGTTTCATACCCCTGGATCGTATAGATTTCTGCGATGTCGCGGATCAATGCCATCCCATCCCAATTGATATCATCGACGCGGCCGATAAAAGGAGAGAGATAGGTAGCTCCTGCCTTGGCAGCCAATATGGCCTGTCCCGCGGAAAACACAAGCGTACAATTGGTGCGGATATCATGATCTGATAACCAGTTGAGTGCCTTCACACCATCTTTAGTCATCGGTACTTTGACGACAATATTGGGTGCCAGGTCAGCAAGGATCTTGCCTTCATCAACCATGCCTTTGAAGTCGGTGGAAATCACCTCGGCACTTACATCGCCATTGACAATGGCACAGATGGTCTTGTAATGATTGTTGATATTTTCAGTCCCGGTGATCCCCTCTTTAGCCATAAGTGAAGGGTTAGTGGTCACACCATCGAGAATTCCTAGTTCTGCAGCCTCTTTGATCTGGTCAATATTGGCTGTGTCGATAAAAAATTTCATATCAGGGAGGTTTAAGTCAAATAAAATGAGTGAGAAATCATATCGCACCGCTCAACTTTCTACCCTTGCTGCATTTCTGCCCTGGGGGAGTTTGAAAGGAGCTGGTCGTATGACTCTCACTCCCTGCAAATGTAAACGAATAATCTTTATTCCTGCCCTTCGAGGGCTATGATCTCGTCTTTGTACCTCTGCCATAAAGGTAAATCGGGCAAAGGCGCATTCAAAATGACCGGTATTTTCTGGATGGGATGGATAAATTCCATTTTACGACAATGAAGCAAAAAAGCATTTGGATCATTGATGGAAGATCCGCCGTATTTGACATCTCCGACAATTGGACTACCTATAAATCGCATGTGCACGCGTAACTGGTGGGATTTGCCTGTGATGGGGTGCAACCTGACCAAAAAAAACTTACCGACCTTACCCAATGTCCTGTATTGGGTCCTTGCTTTTACCGCCCCTGATTTATCCCCTTTGACGACCTCTACAGTATTTTTGTTACGGTCTTTCAACATCCAGTTTTCAAGGTCAGCTTCGTAGGGATCAGGACATTTTTCAACAAGGGCCAGATAGGTCTTGGCTATCTCACGACCGGAAAATAATTTGCTCATCCGCTCTTTGCCTTTGGAGGTTTTGGCAAATATCAACGCCCCACTCACAGGACGGTCCAGCCTATGACAGGATTGAAGAAAAACATTTCCGGGTTTTTGATATTTCTCTTTGATGTATTCTTTCAACATCTCCTCCAGGCTGGTATCGCCTGTTTCATCGGTATGAACGAGAAGACCATTAGGTTTGTTAATGGCTATCAGGTGGTTATCTTCATAGATTATTTCAAGATCAATCATAGCCGCGTGCAAATTACTGTTTTCAATTGAGCCCATGAATATTACCCTAGGATTTTCCCCCTGCCCTAATGATACCTATATGTTTGCCGCACTCGTCAATGGGTGGATTGATACACATGGCCTGACGTTTGATGTCCATATGGAGGATGTAGAAACACTCAATGAGTGGGCAGGAAATCAGCACCTGGATGTCACCAAAATTAGTTTTCACAGGGCCCTTTCCCTCGACCACATTTATCAACTTCTTTCTTCCGGTGCAGCCCTTGGCAATGGATGCGGTCCGCTCGTCATCGCCAGGGAACCGATTTCCAAAGAGGCAATCCTGAAAGGACCTGTGGCCCTGCCCGGGCAATGGACAACAGCCCACTTGCTGTTCAATATTTTTTATCCTGCTGCTACCCACAAAATATTTTATCCCTTCCATAAGATAGAAGATGCAGTGCTTAAGGGTGAGGTGGTGGCAGGGGTCATTATCCATGAAAACAGGTTTACCTATCAGGACAAAGGGCTGATTAAAGTCCTGGACCTGGGAGAGGCATGGGAAGAAACTACCGGGATGCCTATCCCTTTGGGAGGAATTTTTGCATCAAATAGACTTTCAGCCGATACTATTTCACTCATAGACAGGCTCTTAAAGGAAAGCATTTTGTTTGCCCGGAATAACGAGGCCAAAGTCATGCCTTATGTTCGACGGTTTTCCCAGGAAATGGATGAAGAGGTCATCCATAGCCATATCAACCTCTATGTCAATGATTTTTCACTTGATTTAGGTGAAAAAGGGAGAAAAGCCATAGCTAAACTAAAAAATTTGGTTCCCTAACCTCCGATTTCTTTCCACTATTAGCAAGGTTTTCAGCCAAAAACATATTACGATTTTTTATTCTTCATTTTTTATTGATAAAAAGATCATTACATATAACAACTATTCATAATATGTTTTATCTTTACATCATAAGTTTTGGTTTTTTAATGGATAATCGCAGTGGCTCGTGAAAAGTCACGAGCCCCTTTTAAAAGAATCTCCAGGGCAGCTGTCAAGGCTCGCCTACCAGATAAGAAGTGTGATCTTAGTTTTAGTTAACCTTAAGCCCGCTCGAAGGAGAGGGCTTTTTTTTTGAATAAGGAATACCGAGCAAAGAATGAGGAAGTTATGCCTGGAGAGAGTTCTTCTTTTGCCTCACGATTCACGACTCACGACGGTTGCTGAGCTGTAGCACATGGATGCGGGTGTGCAGGTCGAAGTACACGATTTTCAACTCACAACTCACAATTCACAACTCACATTTTTTCAAAGTGAATTACATACCTTTGGCACTCCACAAATCAACCCGGAAATTATGATCATAGGTGTTCCAAAAGAAATCAAAGCAAGTGAAAATCGTGTTGCGCTCACACCCGCCGGTGCCCTTGAGCTAACCAAAAGAGGCCATAAAGTCTATGTTCAGCAAAGTGCCGGTGTCAACAGCGGTTTTACGGATGCTGCATATGAACAGCGCGGTGCGACCATCCTCCCTACAATAGAAGAGGTTTATGGGAAAGCGGAAATGATCATTAAAGTAAAGGAACCCATTGCTGTTGAATATCCCCTCATCAAGAAAGACCAACTCCTGTTTACCTATTTTCATTTTGCTTCTTACGAACCCCTGACAAAAGCGATGATCAGCAGCGAGGCTGTTTGCCTGGCTTACGAAACAGTGGAGTTGCCTGACCGGTCACTCCCGCTTTTAGTGCCCATGTCCGAAGTAGCAGGACGGATGGCGGTCCAGGAAGGAGCTAAGTTTCTCGAAAAACCTGAAGGTGGAAGAGGTGTTCTGCTCGGAGGTGTGCCAGGTGTAGCCCCTGCCAATGTTTTAGTATTAGGCGGTGGTATCGTAGGTACCCAGGCAGCAAAAATGGCTGCAGGTCTTGGCGCTCATGTCACGATCCTTGATGTCAACCTTAACCGGTTGAGATATTTATCCGATGTCATGCCTCCTAACGTAACGACCATGTTCTCCAATGAGGTGAATATCCGTGAACTGATCGGCAATCATGATCTGATTATTGGGGCAGTACTTATTCCAGGGGCAAAGGCACCTATGCTCATCACCCGTGACATGCTCAAGGAAATGCGCCCCGGCACTGTACTGGTAGATGTTGCCGTTGACCAGGGAGGCTGTATCGAAACATGCCGGCCGACAACCCATGAGGATCCAATTTTTGTCATTGACGGTGTCGTTCACTACTGTGTCGCCAATATGCCTGGAGCTGTTCCTTACACCTCTACTATCGCATTGACCAATGCTACCCTTCCTTATGCTATCAAACTGGCAGACAAAGGCTGGCAGAATGCCTGCCGTCAGGATGGCGCCCTTAAACTTGGCCTTAACGTGGTCAATGGTAAAGTGGTATATAAAGGTGTTGCAGAAACCTTCGGACTTCCTTTGGTGGCCGTTGACTCCCTCTTGGTATAATCCACTTTCTCGTTAACATGCACAATACAAGCAGGTTATAAAACAACCAAACGTGATACTGATTGGCATAAAGTATTTTTGCTGTGCGATCTGTTTCTGTTGCTGAATTCCTGTTGTATTTATTCAACGTCAGATTGAAATAAATTGTAAAAATATTTTTGCAAATGGTGATTTAGCCTTAACTTTCAATCTGTGAAGTTTACTTTCATTTTCTAATCATAATTTTCCAAAGTATGAATATCACTTTCGAAGAATTGCGGAGGATCAAACATGCCTTACCAACAGGCAGTGTAAAAAGAATTGCTGACGAGCTGAACATTGAAGAACAAACCGTCAGAAATTATTTTGGTGCAAAAAAATATGAAAATGGTCAAATCGTATCTCAACATATTCAACCAGGCCCGGATGGTGGCATCGTCTGGCTGGAAGATGTTACTATCCTGAATGTAGCCAGGAGGATCATCGAAGAATCAACGCATGATACAATGGCCCAGAATTAAAAAAAGGTGACAACGCTCTGCATTGTCACCTTTTTTTTAAAATTTTCACCTGCTCTTGTAGCAGCTCACCTTTAACGTGGGCTGATTTGCGCTGGCTGGATTCCTGACATACGCAGGTATTCAGAAGTATAATTTTTATCTTCTGAAAACATGACGAGTCGATTGAATTCAGGTTTCAATAGCTGTGCTGTAAAATGCAGTAATGATCTTTTGGCTAAGGGATCACGCTCATAAGAATACACATCCGTGCGGTGGTGATTGTAGTAGCCTGATTCATTGGCAGCACTAATCCATGTTTGCGAATCCTCAGCAGGAACAATCAAACACAAGTGTCCATTCTTTTGTAGTCGGGCCAATAATTTTTTGGTCCACTCCCCTACCGGTACAGAACTGTGTTTTGACCTGGCGTTAAATTCTTGTTTTGGCAAGACCCGGTTACTATAGAAAGGAGGATTGCATACGATCAGATCGAATCCAATATCCGGAAAAGATTTTGGATCCAGCAAATCGGATTTGTTCACTTTTATCCTTGTCTCAAATCCAGCCTGCTCAACATTGAAGTTGGCTAATGCAATTGCTTTCTCATCAATATCAACAGCATGCACATAAGCCTCAGGGAAATAACAGGCTGCGATCATCGCCAATATTCCTGTCCCTGTACCCGCATCTAAAACAGAGGAAGCAAATGGAATAATATGTTGTATCCAACTACCAAGTAGAATGGCATCAGTACCAACTTTTAGAACATCATCCGCCTGGTATATCTTTAATCCTTTCCAGGAGAAAAAATCATTTATGTCTTGCAGGTCAGTTGGCACGTACTAATTGTCTTCATCTCCGGTATATGCGATCTTGATAGATTCACTGGTCTCCATGTTGGATTCGAGACTTATCTTTTGTGTCGTCAAACCATCAAAGATGGTGATCGCAACAGTATTGGGTGGTACCATGCCTACATTATGGGCATAGAGTATGAGGTCTTCGCTGAAACCGATCAGGGTCGTTTCCAATGTATTCTTCTTGGACTTTAATTCATACTGTGTCAATATCCAATCCTCGCCCAGTTTGAGCGATATCACATCTCCATCGACCGTATTATTATCCCATACACTGATGGTTAGCTTTCTGTTCTTGACCTGGAGGGTACCTTTCTCCATCACGATAACAGAATCCACGGCAATATCCTCCGGCTTTGGGGCAAGTTCCTTGATCGACCATGAGATGAGATCATGATTGGCATGCAGGTTTGATGTAGATGATGTAAAGCCTATCCAGGCAGTATGATCAGGACTGTTGATTTTAGCTGCAACATCAAGTTTGACAGATAGAACAGGAAACAAATAGGAATCCAGGAAAATCTGTAACCTTCCTTCGCGATATATGATCCGTGTAAAGTGTGGTTTACCGTCAGTGATCTCAGGTATCTCATGCACGGTAGCATACTGCCGATAACTCTTCGTATCCGGATTGTAAAAGGATAGATCGATATGATTGCGACTACCTTCATTATCATTTTTGATATAAAACTCAAGAGCAACTGCATATGGAATTTTCTTATACCCCAGATTACTTCCTGATCCTCCTGTAATGTCAGGAGATTGCGATTGGATCACGAATGCAAATCCATCGCCTGGCAGGCTTCCCGGCGTATCAGTAGAAATCAGAAAAGTAAATTCAGACTCAAATCCTTCCGAAAAATCAATCTTCTTTGCTTTGTACCAACATGCACCTGTTTGATCTGGTTTATCCGGAGTAAGACGAAGCTTCCCATCGATGACCGAAGTTCCGCCCTGCAAATTGATATTTGCATTGGAAGCTTTGAAATCATTTATCTGGAATAAGTAACTCTGTCCTTTAACTGGCAATGCATAGCATAGCATTATGAAAATACCAAGGCAATAGCTGGCGATCTGAAAGCTGACAGATCGCTTAACGTAATGGGCTTGCATAGGCATCAATGTAACAGTTAAAGATATTTGTGAATCCATAACGGATTGAATTACAATACAAATGTATAGAAACGGATGAGATTTTCAGGAGCAGAAAGGCATATTCACAATTCATTGGACTTTAGCTATCTGCTAAGGCCCTTAAAAGAAAAAAGCTCACAACACTCAACTTGACATTGAGGTTGTGAGCTTTTTTGGCAGCCCCTAGGGGAATTGAACCCCTCTTTACAGAATGAAAATCTGCCGTCCTAACCGATAGACGAAGGGGCCGTCTGTTAGGATGCTTTCTTTAAAAGCAGGGCAAAATTAGAATTTTTTGAAAATCAAGGACAAAAAATAATCCCTTTATTCCTTGCTTCTCCCATATTAGGTGCCTTTTGAACTGTCTATCAGGCAAATAGGTGTCATATTTAAGTTATACAAATCCATTCGCCACCTTGAAAATCGAAGACAGTTTCCCTATTCTTGACGTAAGAGACTATTTTTACACCTCATTTTTTAATCAGCTCAATATAATTACCTTAAAATGGCAAAGCGCATTGCAATTAACGGCTTCGGTAGGATTGGCCGACTAACGTTCCGTCGACTATATAATATGCCTGGTGTGGAGATAGTCGGCATCAATGACCTGACAGATCCTGTAACCCTGGCGCACCTTCTTAAATATGATTCAGCACAGGGCATTTTTGATAAAGATGTACGCGTGGATGGAAATACCCTTTTAGTGGATGATGAGCGTATCCAGATATCCGCTATTAAATCCCCTGCAGAACTCTGGAAAGGACTTAATGTAGATACCGTGCTTGAATGTACAGGCCTGTTCACTGACCGGGAAAAGGCATCTGCACATGTCAGACCTGATGGTGCCAAGCGCGTGATCATCAGCGCCCCGGCCAAAGGAAGTGATGTACCGACCATTGTGATCGGCATCAATGAAGATAAGATTGATCCAAAAGAAACAATTTTCTCCAATGCGTCCTGCACCACAAACTGTCTTGCCCCATTGGTAAAAGTGTTAATAGACAATTATGGTATCAAGACAGGTACCATGATTACCATTCACGCATATACCTCTGACCAAAATCTCCAGGATGCACCTCACAGAGACTTAAGACGTGCCCGCTCTGCAGCTATTAATATAATACCTACAAGTACCGGTGCTGCTTCAGCGCTCAAACTGGTGATCCCTGAAATAGGAAGTAAACTTGGTGCTACCTCTTACAGGGTTCCGGTGATTACCGGTTCTGTCGTTGACCTGAATGTCATCCTTGAAAAACCTGCCACTGAAAGTGAAATCAATGCAGCATTTTTAGCGGCTTCACAAGGTAGGATGAAAGATGTCCTTCAGTATTGTACTGATCCTATGGTCTCTTCAGATGTGGTGGGCAATCCTCATTCATGCGTTTTTGACTCGCTGATGACAGAAGTGACTGGGGACATGGTTAAAGTCGTTGGATGGTATGACAATGAAGCAGGTTACTCCACAAGGCTTGCCGAATTAGCATACAGGATAACAGTTTAACAAGTATAAATGAATTGAAAATGAAAGGTGATCTGCGTTCTATTGATGTCCGTAATAAAAAAGTAATTGTCCGGGTTGATTTCAATGTCCCTTTGGATAAAGAATTTAACGTTACAGATGATACCCGTCTGCGTGGAGCACTGCCTACTATTCAATATCTTCTTGAACAGAATGCAAGCGTTATCCTTCTATCCCATTTCGGAAGGCCATTAGCTAAAATGCTACCCGATGGTGGAATAGATAAGAAAAAATTTACGCTTGCTCATGTTATTCCTGCGCTTAATGTCCTGACCGGAAAAGAAGTAGATTTTTATCCGGATGTCATAGGAGATGGAGTGGCTCAAAAAGTTGCAGCTCTCCAACCAGGAGAAATCCTACTATTGGAAAACACACGCTTTTATGAAGGTGAAGAAAAGGGGGATCCGGCTTTCGCTGCACAACTTGCTTCACTCAGTGATGTGTATGTCAATGATGCTTTTGGTGCTGCTCACAGGGCCCATGCATCTACTGCGATCATGGCCAATCATTTTGATGCACAGCACAAAGCATTTGGTTTCCTGATGCAACTCGAATTGGAAAGTGCTAAAAAAATTCAGGAAGATCCGCAGCACCCTTTCGTAGCAATTCTTGGAGGAGCGAAAGTTTCCGACAAGATTCTATTGATTGAAGCTCTGCTTGACAAAGCCGACAAAATCATCATCGGTGGCGGCATGGCATATACGTTTATCAAAGCACAAGGTGGCCATGTCGGAAATTCACTTGTTGAAGAAGATAAATTATCATTGGCACTGGAACTATTAGCTAAAGCAAAGACCCTTGGCAAAGAAATCGTTCTGCCTATCGACAGTATCGTTGCAGAAAAATTTGCAGCCGATGCCCACTATACAAATGTTCCATCCAATGAAATTCCCGATACCTGGATGGGACTTGATATCGGCCTCATAGCCCGTGTCGAATACGCTGAGCACCTTGAAGGCGCAGGCACTATACTTTGGAATGGCCCGATGGGTGTATTTGAAATGGAAGCTTTCGCACATGGAACCAGAGCCGTTGCCCAGGCAGTGGCAGATGTGACGAGCCAGGGAGCGTTTTCACTTATCGGTGGTGGCGATTCTGTGGCAGCTATTGAACAAGCAGGACTCGCAGATGCTGTAAGTTTTATCAGCACAGG
>JAGOIB010000034.1:3852-8413 GCA_017995875.1 Saprospiraceae bacterium | reverse complement strand
ATAATCGTCACCTCCCCTTTCACCGTTTGGGACACATCCTCAAAATCCAATTTTGCAATATATACATATACCCCAGGCTGCATTGGCTTGCCATTGAATTTTCCATCCCAACCATCTTGTTCAACACCAGGCATTAAATCTATACCTTCAAATAACTGATTGCCCCATCGGTCAAATATTTTCAGATATCCAATGTTGACAAGGTTAAATCTTCCTGAAATGAAGAAGTAATCATTCTTATCATCATCATTGGGGGAGAACACCGTTGGAATAAAATAAATCTTCGGCACAACCACTGTGAGCCGCATTGAATCTGAAGCAAGACATCCTGCCGTATCACTGATCATAGCTGAAATCGTAGCACTCGATTGTGCTATGAATTCAAACACCGGACATCCAGGGCAAAACAATCCATTGTATCCACCCCAATCAATGGTGCCAATTGCATCCGGAGTCAGATTTGTATTTATAAGGAGTGTCACACTATCTCTTTCCCGCACAGTCATATTAGGTCCGATATCGAGTGTCACAAGGTCAGGTTCAGTCACTACATACGTTTGTGTAAATGAACATCCGTTACCATCAGATACCGTTAATGTATACTGTCCGGGACCTAAAGATGTCAACATCGTATTGCCAGGTTGATTACCTGACCATTGATATGTATAGGGAGGTGTTCCCCCTTCAACACTATTGATCGTCAATGCCCCATTGGCATCGCCATGACAAACAATATTCATCAGGCTCACATCGACAGCGTCAATGATCTCATCACTTTCCGGCACAAAAGCACTTTCATCGTTCTGACAGCCATTCAATTTATGCTCAATAGTCAGCGTATAGGTACCTCCTTGTGAAACATTAATACTCTGACCGATAGTACTTCCTGAGATAGTCCCGTCAATCGTCATCCATTGCAGATCATAATTGCTGACAGGTTCACTCAGCATAGATTCTATAGTGGATATTGTGGTATTGCAATCAATCGTATCTCCAGGCGTGAGTTGAATGGTTGCCACAGCGGTATCAATCTCTATTAAAGCGCGATCTGTACTTTGACATCCATTGCTTGTATCCCGAACGATGAGGTTGTATTCACCCACAGCATCCACTGTTACATGCATTCCATTTGTTGACCCAACAATATTCCCGGTTGGTGTTGACCAGATATAAATAATATTGGGTCCTGTGGTGGATGTACCCCCCAAAACAAATTGCAAACTATCACAAGTGATCGTCCTGTCACTACCAGCATCAGCTGTAGGAATGCTTGCATCCTGCATCACCATGACCGATGTCGAATCAACACATCCGGACACTGTATTCGTTACTTTGAGTTGATACTTACCAGGAGATCCCGCTTCTGCCATAGCTGAGGTGGCACCACTCAATATGACGCCATCAACAGAAGTCCATTCATACGTGATTGTACCTCCGGATGAACCCGAACCATCAAGGAATAAAGAACCGCTTGCACATGTGATAACCAGATCTGTATTACTGATAAAAGCTTGTGGAGGGTCATAGACATTGATCGTAATTGGTTCAAGAAAATCACATCCATCATCCAGATAATGATAGGTCAATTGATGCGCACCGGCACCTGCAATAACAGGATTGAATATTCCATTGATCGCATCTGTTATGCCCGGTCCGCTCCAGTCTCCTACTCCATTGCCATTGGTGACGATCACCTCAATATCAACAGGTATAGTACCGGGATACAAACAAATGTCAGAGACAGGTGTAACCGTAATCACCGGCATGGGGCATGCACGCGCGATACACTGTAAGGTATCACGTCGATCCGGACAGGGTCCTGATGATAATGTTACGATTTCAATTTCAACAATGTCTCCCGGAGTTAATCCGGTAAAATTTAATGAATTGCCTGAAGGTGTCCCGACCTGTCCTGTCAATGTATTGACGGTATGACTGAGTGCTGCAGGATCAACCGTCCAGCTAAACAATATTCCACTTGTATTAGGTGCACAGTTGATCACAGGTGCATTCAATGTGGCTACTACATTTGTATTCTGCGAAATAATATCAGAGAAACATCCATTCTCATTGATTTGCAATCTGACAGTCTTTGGACCTGGGGAACCCCAACTCAATTGATATGGGCCAGCTCCAGATCCTGATACTATTGTTGCTGGTGTAAAATCATACGCATACGTCGCTCCTGCGGAAGCATTGCCTGTAAAATTGAGTGTAGCCACATCTGTAATACATATGACAGGATCAAGAGTAAAATCAGCCGTAATAGAATCGAATACTGTAATAGTATATGGTTCCGTAAACGGACAACCTCCCACAATTTCTGTGAACGTAACCTGGTGTTGTCCTGCAGTTGCCACTTTCGGATCAAACAAACCAAGTGCAGGATCTATAATACCAGGCCCGGCCCATGTACCCGTTCCTGCATTTCCATTGACCAGGGCATCAAGATCAATAATCGTCGGGTTGTTGAGGCATGCGCTATCCTGACCGGAAAGTACGATGGTAGGTGGTGGACAATTTTGTGCAATGCAATTTGACGTATCTATAATATTCGGACATGCGCCTCCACTTACCACTGTGAGAATCATTTGAACATTATCACCGGGGTTTAAAGGACTTACTAAATAAAAGGTGTCACAGGTTGCTACCGGGGCAGCCCCGTTGATTGACACCAGGTAACAATTTGATCCAACGACAGGACTCCAATTAAATTCTACTGAGGACAATGTAGAGGTGCAATTGATAACAGGTGGCTGGAAAGTTTGAACTGTTATTATTGAGGTATATGTTGCGGTGTCGCAACCTGGTTCAATGACTGTTAGTGATATCGTTTTATCCCCAGGTACTGCCCAACTCACTGAATAAGGTCCGAATCCACTTCCAACTAGATTTGTGGGACTATCAAAATCCCAGATGGCTTGCGCATTGGCACTGGCACTTCCTGTAAAGGTAATGATGGTGGCCGAGTCAGCACAAGCTGCCGGAGCAGAATTAAAATTAGCAACCGGGGCAGGTATAAGTGTCACTTCAAAACATGAAGACGGACCATCGCCACAACTATTGGTAGCATAAACGCAAACAGGGCCACCGGACGAATTGGAGAAATCCATTTCGACATTTTCCGATCCATCCTGAAAAATGACCACATCAAATGGAGCACTCCAGGTGTACTCATAATCTTCACCAAATGGTGGATCAACATGAAAGAATACACCAGGCTGAGCACACAGTAACGTATCGCCATTGGTTATATCGGGAGGGCCAGGCTGCAGCGTACCGGCAGTGAACGTAACGGTTTCAATAAAGAAGGTGCATTGTCCATTGGGTGTTATCACAGTTATCTCAAGATCATAAGTACCATCCTGCAAAGTGATAAATGGGTTTTCATCGGACACTATTACATTTCCATCGTACCAGGCATAATCAATATCCGCGTTAAAAGGTACGACATCCTGGACTTGTGCTGTAAGCACAAACTCTCCATTCTGACACGAGACTTCTACAAGTGCACTGGCACCTATCAAGGTGAGATCAAGTTTAGCCATTGAATCACATCCATTGAGACCCATTCCGGGATAAAACAGATCATACATTCCTGATTCATCGTATGCGTCACCTTCATAATAAAAAGAGGACTCCCCTTCGGGCAAACAATATACGATCTCAAGATTTCCAAGGGGTACTTCGGGATATTCCTCTACTGTCCACAGACTATCAAAAATGCATCCTTCAGGTGTTTCCAGAGATTGTACATAATCACCGGGTCCTGAAATATTTATACTCCCCCATGAAAAGGGAAATTCCTCAGGGCAAAATGATTCAGGGGCTCTTTCTTCGGGAGGTGTTTCATAAATCTCTACATCAAAACAAAGATCGTTGTCGGTGGTATCACAACCACTGAATGCCCGTACACAAATCGAATACACGCCGGGGGCAATATCCGTTGGAACATCTAACGTATATGTAGGAAAGGTAGACGTAACGGTATCCCCGTTCCATCCTAATACCCAATAATAACCATGGGCTAATGGTATCGGAGGTTCTGCATTAAAGGTCAAACCATTGTAACCGAGGCAAACTACGGATGGAGTTGCTTCAGCACTGGCAAGTTCCTCATCTAGTCCCGGATTGAAAATATTCTCTGTATACGTAATGGTGTAATGGCAAAAAGAACCGGCGAAACCATCAATCATCAACCAATAAATTTGTCCGGGGATCAGTCCCATTGCAGCCAATACCATAGTCCCACCGGGACCTGTTCCGGCATCACACGCAAGGACATTCGCTACGTCCCACGGACATGCATCAAGAATGGCACTTTGAAGACTGGTACCACCATCGCAATCATCCACATGTATATGAATTTCAATATCCGGCGCCGTAGGCATTATTTGAAAATATTGTGGATTCTGAATGGAGGTCATTCCCCCACACCAACCAGTTGGGCCGTTTCCAGCAATATTCAATGTTTCATAACATGCATTGAGAAGACAAACAAGAGGGGCATCTTCACATAAGGGCGTTGGTAGCTGTTCAGGTGGATTACACTGGGCCTCAG
>JAGOIB010000034.1:0-3752 GCA_017995875.1 Saprospiraceae bacterium | reverse complement strand
ACACCTGGCTGCATTGGCTGCCCATTAAATTTACCGTCCCATCCTTCCTGTTCATTTCCAGGTGTCATTCCATCTTCGTCGCCAAATAGCTGGTTACCCCAGCGATCATAGATGCGCATGTATCCAATTCTGACAAGATTAGACCTGCCGGAAATGAAGAAGTAGTCATTGACATCATCATCATTCGGTGAGAATACATTTGGAATGAATATAATTCTTGGAACAATGACTGTCAATCTCATTGAATCCGAAGCCAAACATCCCGCCGTATCACTGATCATCGCTGATATTGTTGCACTTGACGTAGCAATAAATTCAAACGTAGGGCATCCCGGACAGAACAAACCATCGTATCCGCCCCAATCAATAGTACCAACTGCATTTGGAGCAAGATTTGTAATAATACTTAATGAGACGCTATCCCCACCGGCCACAGTCATATTAGGACCTATATCCACCGTGACTAGATCAGGTTCTGTGATGATATACGTTTGCGTAAAAGAACAACCATTACCATCCGAAACGGTCAACGTATATTGTCCTGGACCTAATGAAGACAACGGATTACCTCCCTGGGGGCTCACAGACCATTGATAGGTATATGGTGGTGTTCCACCTGTTACACCATTTATAGTCAATGCACCATTATCTTCCCCGTGACAAACCACATTCATGAGGCTCACGTCAACTGCATCTATGATCTCATCACTTTCAGGAACAAATACACTCTCCGCATTCTGACATCCATTGATCTTATGTTCTATCGTCAATGTATACGTTCCTCCCTGCGACACATCAATATTCGGGCCTGTATCATCTCCTACAATGGTACCATCTTGTGTGGTCCACAATAACGTATAATCCGATACTGGTTCGCTCAATGTGGATGTGGCAGTGGAAATTGAAGTGTTACAATCAATTGTATCACCCTTCATGAGTTGAATAGTCGCTACAGCTGTATCAATTCCTACGGTAGCGCGATCTGTACTCTGACAACCGGTGACGGTGTCTCTGACGATCAGATCATAATCACCAACAGCATCCACTGTAATCTGCATCGTATTTGTAGCACCAATAATATTGCCGGTGACTGAAGACCAGGAGTAGATGATGTTCGGGCCTGTGGTAGATCCTCCACCCAGGACAAATTGGGTACTGTCACATGTGAGCGTTTTGTCCGGTCCGGCTTTTGGTGTTGGAATATTTGCATCCTGTGATACCATCACTGCCATTGAATCCACACATCCTGAAATAGTATTGGTCACCAGCAACTGATATAATCCGGGAGCTATCACTTCTGCAATTGCTGCATTCTGAGGGCCACTGATGACACCATCATCCGTAGACCACAGATAGGAGATGCTTCCTCCTGAAGAACCGGACCCATCCAGGAAAAGTGATCCGCTCGCACAAGTAATGATAAGGTCTGTATTACTGATGAATGCACCTGGAGGATCATACACATTGATCGTAATCGAATTGAGGAAATCGCAACCATCATCAAGATAATGATAGGTAATTTGATGTGCACCCGCACCTGCCAGTACAGGATTGAATATTCCATTGACGGCATCCGTTATCCCTGGTCCGCTCCAGTCTCCAACACCATTTCCATTTGTTACGATGACTTCGATATCAATAGGAACTGTACCCGGATATAAGCAAACATCAGGAACAGGTGTGATCGCAATATTTGGCATAGGACAAGCCCGCGCAATGCATTCAAGCGTATCACGTCGATCAGGACAAGGGCCGGCTGAAAGTGTTACAATTTCAATCGCAACTATATCACCCGGATTGAGTCCGGTAAAATTTAATGAGTTTCCAGCTTGTACTCCAACCTGGGCAGTTAACGTGTTGACCGTATGACTCAACGCTGCAGGATCAACCGTCCATGTGAATAATATGCCACTCGTATTTGGTGCACAATTAATGACTGGTGCATTTAATGTGGCAACAACATTTGTATTCTGAGAAATTATATCAGACATACATCCATTTTCACTGACTTGTAATCTCACTGTCTTTGAGCCTGGTGAACTCCAACTCAGTTGATATGGACCAGCACCTGATCCCGATACTATTGTAGCAGGAGTGAAATCATAATCATAGGTAGCTCCCCCGGATGCATTACCGGTAAAGGTTAACGTTGCAACATCTGCTATACAAATAACCGGATCAATGATGAAGTCTGCTGTGATAGAATCAAAAACCGTAATCGTGTAAGGCTCTGTAAAAGGACAACCGCCCACTACAGCTGTAAATGTTATCTGATGCTGTCCGGCTGTAGCTACTTTAGGATCAAAAAAGCCCTCAGCAACATCTACAATCCCTGGACCTGCCCAAGTACCAACACCAGGTGATCCATTGACAAGTACCTCAAGATCGATGATAGTAGGATTGTTGAGACATGCGCTGTCCTGACCTGAAATGACAATCGTCGGTGGAGGACAATTTTGTGCAATGCAACTCGACATGACCACGATATCATCACAAGGTCCTGCACTGATACAGGTCAATGTGATATTCACAACATCTCCGGGATTCAGACCGGTCACTTGCCACATACTCGTACCTGTCGGCATATTTGGCCCGTTGTTGATGGATACCAGATAACCACTCGCACCTACCACGTCATCCCAATCGAAATCTACAGATGAAATGGTGGAAGAGCAATTGATAATCGGAGCCTGGAAATTACTTACCACTAAAGGATGCGAGATAAAAGATGTATCGCATCCGGGTTCAATGACCGTAAGGGTCACCAATTTATTTCCAGGTACAGCCCAACTAACATTAAAAGGACCAATACCACTTCCTGTGACATTGGTTGGACTATCAAAATCCCATATAACTTCCGCATTGACACTGGCAGTGCCTGTGAAGGTGATAACCATAGTAGAATCAGCACAGATATCAGGATCATACGTGAACGCTGCCACCGGCGCCGGCTTGATATCAACCATAAAACAGGTTGGAGGTCCATCTCCGCATTCATTGGTAGCGTAGACACAGATGTCAGCCGGACCTGAATTGGTAAAGTCAAACTCAGCAATATTAGAGCCATCCTGTACGATCGGCACATTGGGTGGACCGGACCAGGTATAGGTCAGGGGATCGCCAAAAGGATCCTCAATAACTTCAAAAAACACCCCATCCTGTGCACATATAAGTGTGTCCGTGAATCCCATATTAGGTGGATCCGGTCTTAAATCTGCTGCGACAAAACAAAATTGCTCTACGAAAAAAGTACAGTTGCCGGCGGGAGTAATTACCGTCGCATACAAACTGTAACAACCCTCATCGAGGGTACTAAATGGTATATTGTCATAGACTGGCGTTGCTCCATCGTACCATTGCCAATCAATATCCGCATTAGCCGGAACCAAATCCTCAATAATGGGATTAAGGACAAATTCACCATTTTCACAATTCAATTCTATGTATGCGTTGATAGCAGCCAGGGTTACATTTAACTGAGCTGTTGAATCACATCCATTCATCCCCATCCCGGGATATTCAAGATCATAGCTGCCCGCATTATCATAAAACTCCCCTTCATAGATCAGCGTCTCCTCACAATGGAGTGTATCCAGAGCACCTACTTCTACATCGGGATACTGATCAACATACCATACACTATCAAAAGGACATCCCTCCGGTGTCAAAAACTCCTGTGTATAGGTCCCTGGACCATCAATATAGACAGGACCCCAGGAAATTGGAAATTCTTCAGGACAGAAAAAATCAGG
>JAGOIB010000155.1 GCA_017995875.1 Saprospiraceae bacterium | reverse complement strand
GGCCATGCCAGGTTAAAGCCATTATGAATCAGGATAGATTGCATCTCCAGTTCATGACTACCGGAAGCGCCCATGACATGCACGACTTCACCTGAAGGAGACGCTTGTGACCAGTCCGTAATTTTCACCACGACTTTATCACCATCCACGGCCTCTCCCATTTTCTCTAATGGGACAATAATGTCAAACTGGATATTCAACCTGTCAGGGACAAGGACTGCAAACTTTTTATACAACTTGAGTGTACCCATTACTTGTTCCAGGGCCCGCTTGATGACCCTTACTACCCTGCCTTCAGGTTTGCGTCCTTTGCGGCCGGGAATAATCGTGATCTCCACGATATCCTTGTGCATAGCACCAGCTATATATTTGGAGGGTACATAGATATCCTCCTCCTGATCATCCATGATGACATATCCAGATCCTGAACGTGTCATATCCATTCTGCCCTGGTAAACTTTCTCACCAATTGGTTTCACTGTTGGAAGTCGATCAGTACTTACTTTAGGCTTCATCATAGATGCATACACACCTTCAGAAGTACGAGTCAATTTGGCTTGCTTTACTAATGCATCAAGCACCCGGACTACGTCCGGCTTGCTATTGGCGATCTTAAGTTTCTTGATGATTTGTGGTGCAGTCCAGGAGGGACTATTGCCTTGTTGAATGGTTTCCATGACCAGTACCCGCAATTTAGCATAGGGCAGTTTCTGGCCTTTGGGATTGGCAGTATGGAGTGATGGATTAGAACTACTCTTCTTTGTTTTCTTCATTTGTTTCGTACATAATAACACCGGATGGCGAAATGGCCATCTGGTAGGTCTGTGTCTGTTCCGGATTCAGGTCTTTATCATCCGACTCGGCGATTCCTTCAGCAATCGTAATGCTGAGGTCTTCATGAATGACAGCTACTGAATGCAGTACACCTTCCTCCTCATAACGTAATCCTCCCACAATCGCATGACTCAATGGATCACCATCTGCTGAATATGTCCCAAGGATAAATTCATAGCGCATCACACCTGCTTTCCAATAGATCATCGCGTAGTAATCCTTCGTGCCGGCTATACGACCATATGGGATGTATTCGGTGAACTCGTCCATCTCGTCACTTTCGAACGGCAGGATATACGCATCCTGCAATACCCCGGGCAGCGGCAGTGGGTCGGAAGGAATCTGACTCAGATCAGGCAAAAGGCTTAAGGGTAGCTCCAATGGAGGAAAAAATTCGATAAATTCGGCAAACTGGGCCGTGGGAAGTCTTTTCACAAGACAAATTTATGGTTATTAACCCAACCCGACAGCAAATGGTTTACGTCTATGACTTTTAAAAGCAGTATATCTCACCACAGCATGAAGATTTGGAACAGCCAATGCATCAGGTTCTTTACGTTTGCCATAGTGGCTTTGTTCTCTTCGTGTACTCTGGATGACCCCGGTCCTACGGATCAATCACCCCCGTTATCGCTGACGACTGAGCAAAATTTATCACTGACGACACTTACCTGGGATCGTGTGAAAGTGACGGGATTCAAAGAATATGTATTGTTACAATCATCCACCAGTATACCTGACAATCCAACACCTGTAGTCAACCAGGATGTGACCGTAGTAAAACGTATCAAAGATGTTGATGAGACTTCATTCTCCGTTTCTCCCAGCCTTATTACACCAACGGTCTGTTATAAACTGTACTGTTCAGTGGATGACCGGTTTTTATATTCACCTACTATCTGCGTTCAACAAAATATTGATTTTATAGCTGGTTTTTTTGATACCGGATCCCATACGGCAGGAAATGATGAGATGGTCATGTATGACAGAGTTAATGATCAACTTGCAATCATCAATTATAAAACAGGAACTATCGTCCATGCGGTAACTGATTTTTCATTTAGTTTCCCTTCATTGGATATGTCCGAATGGAATGGTACAACAGATATTTTCGGATTTGACCAATCACCCTCCTCGCTGCGAAAATTCAGCTACCCTAGCCTCAACAACACACATAATATAAGCTTTAGCCAGGTGCTTTGGGCTATAAAACCCTTCCATGAATTTGTTTTTATAGCCTCTGAAGAATTTGGTCAAAGTTTCAAGGTAATGAGGAGAAGTAACCTTACAGATATCGACAAGAGGGTTGGCATTACCAACAATCAGAATATTGCTGTATTTCCGGGTGATACCATTGTCGTCATTACATTTGGCGTCAACAGTTCAAAAAAATATTCAATTAATGAAACAGGAAAAGTCATAACAGAAGAAGACATTTCTGCAAAACTCAGTCAGGCAAACTTACAGTCCACCTGTGCACAGGGAAATGAGCTGTTTATAGCCGATGCCTTTGGCTCCATCTTCAATCGGAATGGTGAAAAATTAGGTGTACTCAGTACCAATCAAAATTCATCTATCCAGATAATACGATTATCTGCTGACGAAACGAAAGCGATTTTTATAGCCAATGAAAATGGTATTCAACGACTCGTGGTAGCGGATCTTTCAAATCTACCGACCATAACATTCCTCAAATCATTTGACTTACCGAGTCTAAACTATGCGGATATAATTCCTGAAGATGAAATCATCTATGTCGTGGGGACCAGTTTCAATAACAGTCAGGCGCAAACCTACTTTTTAAAATACCCTATGTAAATCATGGCCAGAAAACTGCTCTATATCATTTCATTTATCATCCTTAGCATCAGTGAGGGATGGAGTCAGCAGGATAGTACGCGGTATTATCACTGGAGCCTTGGGATCAGTTCAGGCGACATACTCCATGAACTCTTCAATGGGGAAAATTCAAATAAGGCCTATGCTGCTTTTGTACTTGAATATGCGGGACAGGATTATGCCGTTCAGTTGGGATTCAGGCCTGACTATAATATGACGGATACACAACACGAAGGATTCCTGGATACTGAGGTGACGGAGCATACTTCCTTTTCCGGCCATGTAGCAGGAACGAAAAGTATTTTTTCTGACAGGAACTGGCTGATACGTGCAGGGCTTCAATTGAATGGTGGTTGGTCGCAGGATGATATAACGGAGGACAGTGGATTTGACCGTGTGGTCACTCGCCGGCTTCAATGGAATGCGGGTATTGGACCTGTGATTGATTTCAGGTTTTTTGTACACCCAAGGATCAGCCTGGGTACAGAAGCCAGCTTGTTGTACTCGGTGACCCGGTCAGAATTGCAACAGATCTTTACCAATTTCCCTGATTTCAACAACACAAAAGAAACGGTGGAAGGAGATGAGATCACCTTTGTCGAACCGGCGACAATTTATTTACGCTTTCACTTTTAACATTAATTGCTTAATTTTTCAATCTAAATACTGGTGATATGAAACTACTTCAAACGCTGTTGTCCCTCTGTTTACTTACCGTAATGATATCCTGTCAAGAGGATGCATTTAAGACGAATGTTCAATTTCCCGTTTTACCTGAAGCTAATTACAGTTATGCTCCAAAATGGGGTGGAATGCACAGCCACATGGCTGGCCAGGATCTCGGAATTACAGATGCGGGTGCTACGCTTGGAAGGGTACTGTTCTATGATAAAATATTATCGATAAACAATACGGTTTCCTGTGGTTCATGTCACCATCAGTCTATTGGCTTTTCTGATCAGGTTCAATTCAGTGCCGGCATTGATCAGCAGGTGACAGACCGAAACGCCCCATCCATCAGTAACCTGTATGATGACAATCTTTTGTTTTGGGATGGCCGGTCAACGACCATCAAAGACCTGGTATTACAACCTGTCCGTAATCACAAGGAGATGGGCATGGAAAATATGGATTTCCTTGTAGCTAAAATTAAGGCTGCCCCTTACTATGAGGAGCTTTTCACCAATGCCTATGGAAGTAAAGATGTGACTTCTGATAAAATCGCTGATGCTATGACGCAGTTCATCAAGAGCATGATTGGATGTGACAGTGAAATGGATAAATTCCAGGCTTCCGGAACTGCTTTATCACCACAGGCTGAGGAAGGCAGGACTATCTTCTTTGGTAAAGGCACCTGTTACAATTGTCATTCAGGTCCTGACTTTAATGATCGTGGTGGTTTCTTTGTCGATCCGTTTTTCCCGCCTAACGGTGGTGGCTTCGGATGGTCCCAGGACATAGCAGATATTGGCTTGGATGAAGTGTATACGGATGTCGGAATGGGTGTTTTTGACCAGGCATTAGTAGGTGTTTTCAAAATCCCATCTCTGAGAAATATAGCTATGACAGCACCGTACATGCACGACGGCAGATTTGCAACTCTCGAAGATGTGGTCAATCATTACAACTCCGGAATCAAGCGGTCACCAAACCTGGACAATGTGTTCAAGAGCTGGGATACAGGCGAGACCATAAAACTGGGATTAACGGAAGGGGAAAAATCAGCTTTAGTGGCTTTCCTTCATACGCTGACAGACGAACAATACGCTTATGATGAGCGGTTTTCGGACCCATTCCAGCCATAAAGTCCTTAGAACTCTCTAATAAGTGACCTATTATAAACCTTAAAATTTAACATATATAAGTGCATATTTTTTAGAAAAATTTATATGTATTTATTATATTTGAGCCCTTATTACCACCTGGCTTCGATTTGACGTGGTCGGCATAACACCCAAAAGTCTCACCCTTTTGAAAAAAAAGGCTGAAAAAACCTCCTTAAATTAGGTGTCAGGTGGTATTGTTTTCGCTTCGGCC
>JAGOIB010000154.1:2717-4765 GCA_017995875.1 Saprospiraceae bacterium | reverse complement strand
GCCTCCTGTTTTACCCCTGCCGAATATTTTTAAAGGTTCAGGAATAGAATTTGCCTAAAAACCATACCTTTGCGTGCCCTAAAATCAAGAGGGGACAAAATCATAGGTTATGGAAGTAATGACATTAAACGCTTCTCCCAGAACAGCATTAGGGAAAGTATCTACGAAAGCTATACGGAAAGCCAACCGCATCCCATGTGTATTATATGGCGGCAATGAATTGCAGCATTTTACCCTGGCTCCACTGGACCTCAGGTCACTTGTATATTCTCCTGAATTTAAAGTGGTCGAAATCAATGTCGACGGCAATATCCATAAATGCATTCTGAAATCTGTCCAGTACCATCCGGTCACAGAAAGTATCATGCATATCGATTTCCTCCGCCTTATTGATAACCACCCAATCAAAATCGAAGTACCTATCAGTTTCGAAGGCATAGCCAACGGATTGAAATCAGGTGGTAAGCTGATCAAGAAGATGCGTAAGGTTAAAATCAAAACCTTACCGGAGCACCTGGTGGATAAAATCACCCTGGATATCACACCAATGGAATTGGGACAATCGCAGCGGATCAAAGACCTCGTATTGACAGAAGGTATCGAAGTCCTCAACAACGAAAATATCCCTATCGCTACAATCGATATTCCAAGAGCCCTTCGTGGTGCAGCAGCTGATGATGCAGCTACACCTGGTGCAACTCCAGCAGCTAAAGCAGCAGCACCTGCAGCTAAGGCAGCAGCTCCGGCGGCTAAAGCAGCAGCACCGGCCAAGGCAGCACCTCCGGCTAAGAAGAAATAATAAACGAATACCTTCAGCCAACTCAATCCTGGCTGTCTTACACCGAATAAAAAGCATCCCTCCGGATGCTTTTTTATTTTTGCCCTATGTCATCAGCTCTATTGAATATCGGACTGGTCCAATTTGACGTTTCCTGGGAACGTCCGGACCTCAACATGCAACGCATTGAATCGCTCGTTGGACATCAGCATGATGTTGATCTGCTCCTGCTACCGGAAATGTGGTCTTCAGGATTTACCATGACGCCGGAAACAGCCAGCGAGCCAGCGCAAGGACCTGCACTCCAATGGATGGTACAAAAAGCTAAACAATGGGATACGGCAATAGCGGGAAGCATTTCGGTCTCTGATGGCCCTGCTTACTTCAACCGCTTTTACTGTGCCTGGCCCGATGGTCGTATTGCCCAGTATGATAAAAAGCATCTGTTCTCTTTTGGAAAAGAGGACCAGCACTATACTCCGGGGCAAACTCAGGTGCAAATAGACATAAAAGGCTGGAAGATCAGGCCCATCATCTGCTATGACCTACGCTTCCCTGTGTGGTGCAGGAATAATGATAATTATGATATGCTCCTGGTGGTAGCCAACTGGCCCATCCCCCGAATCCACCATTGGGATGCCTTGCTTAGAGCCAGGGCCATTGAAAATCAATGCTTTGTGGTGGCTGTCAACCGTATCGGGGAGGACGCAACCGGACTTCAATACAACGGTCATAGTTCTATATATGCAATGAACGGGCTTGATAGCCTGGTCATGGAGGATAAAGAAGCTGTTGGCAGACTTTCACTGGATAAAAATGAGTTGATATCCTATCGCAACCAATTCCGGTTTTTACAGGATCGGGATACGTTTACCCTGTAACCCGTATCTTTGTCGGATTAGATATTATTCTAATATGTAATAATGAACATTATCAAATACATATATGCCATATTAGCGCTCATTTTCTATTCGGCATGTTCGAATGTAAAGGTTGCTTTATATGACAATGAAAAGCGTCAGGAATATGCGATTGAGGCTAAAAAGGCCTTTTCGAAAACTGAGGAGGGGAAGGAAATGGCCCTCAAGCAATCCATTATCGAAACAGCCCGGAAATATGTTGGTACGCGGTACAAATATGGAAGCATTGACCCCAAGCAAGGATTCGATTGTTCGGGACTGGTCTATTTTGTGGCTAAAAAACACGGTTTAGAATTGGCCCGATCATCAGGTTCATTGGCTGCATCTGCTCCACATATCCCCTGGAAAAA
>JAGOIB010000154.1:0-2617 GCA_017995875.1 Saprospiraceae bacterium | reverse complement strand
GCATTGGGTTCCGGTGAATGATTGTATAGCGATCCATACCCGAGGGCAAGTGCGATACTATCCTTTTTCCATTCAAAATAATATTCATACAGGATGTATCCCCTTACGATCTCCCTGGCTTGTTCGCCCGGAATGATCAGAATAGGACAGATTTCAATCACACTATCCATTTCTATGTCTTCGGTGCAAAACATACCATATCGGTGTTTTCCACTTGGAGCAAAGTATAAACCGGGATGTTGCTGAAGCATAGCTGTATGAACTAACTAAAGGATTAATGTCGACGAAGTGAATAAACAGCGGCAATAATAAAAACAAATCCTGTAAGTTGAAACCAGGTGATTTGTTCTCCGTCCAGACTGCCCCATACCAATGCCATGCAAGGTATGGCATATGCAATCGCTGAACCGAAAATGGCCGTTGTGCGCTGAATCAGCCAATAAAATAGAATGTTAGCAAACACAGTGCATATCAATGCAAGGGTAATCAAAGAAACCATTGATACATGAAAGGTCTCTGCATCAGTCATTTTAGCATATCCACCTGTAACCCATAAAATAATCAAGCTAATGAATCCTAATGAAGAAAAGCCCACCGCCGTAATAGCGACCGGATGAATATCCTGGCAATACTTTTTGACCAGATTCGCGCTAAGACCGTAGGAGAATGTAGCAAGGACAACAAAAAAAACATATGAACTGATACGCCAATCCTTTTCACCAATCATCAACACTGCAATACCTGTGCAGCCAAGGAGAAGTCCAATAAGATGGTGCCTCCTGAACCTGATCCCAAAAAAGAAAACACCCATGAGCAGCGCGAAAATAGGTGTCAGGCTATTGAGTACTCCCGTAACAGCGCTGCCCAATCTTGTCTCTGCAAGCGCAAAAAGAAATGCAGGTATCCCATTTCCGGTAAGGACTACTAAAGTTACAAGCAGCACCTTCCCCTTTGGAAATTTGATTTTTGAAAATAAAAAAATCAGCATGAAAGCAATAGCGCTGACGGAAATCCTGATGGCTCCGACTTCTACGGCACTGAAATGGATCAACCCTTTTTTGATGAGAACAAAAGATCCGCCCCATACAAAAGCTAGCACCACAAAAACCACCCATCCTTTGAGATCATTCCTGACCGGTATCACTTCCGCATTTGTACTCATTGGGAAGCCGCGATCTCATTGACGGAATGCCATACACGCCACACGTTTTTGTAACAAACCTTTTCAATATCCTCTTCCGAATAATCCCGCTTCAATAATTCGTAAATCAGATTTGGATACATACTTACATCCTTAAGGCCTGTCGGGAGACTATCTCCTACCCCATCGAAATCAGATCCGATACCAACGTGATCGATACCGGCGATATCACGGACATGATCGATGTGATCTGCCACGCGTTTGACATCTGCATATAATTCAGGATGTTTCTTCCTGAAATCTTTAATAATCGGTGCTGCCAATGAATCTGTTGCTTTCAGACCTGCTGCATTTAAAAGACTATCCAGTTCTGCACGGTTAGTTTTTCTTTCCTTAGAAATTTCAGCATCGAGAAAATCAGTGCCAAAATTGATTTGTATTACACCACCTTTTTTACCTAGTTCTGCAATCATCTCATCACTCATATTCCGTTCCCAACCTGGCGTAAAGGCTCTGCATGAAGAATGTGTGGCGAGTACCGGAGCCTTTGAGGTTTTCATAACCTGATAAAATGTATTGTCTGAAATATGTGAAACATCGATGATCATTCCTATCCTGTTCATCTCTGCAATGACCTGATATCCATAGGGGCTCAACCCACCCCAGGTTTTAGTTGTATCATATGAACTGTCGCAGATGTGATTGTCTTTGCCATGCGTTAGTGTCACATAACGAACCCCCTGATTGTAGTAGTAAGAAATGTCTTCCAGCGTAATGAGTGGAGCGCCGTTTTCAAGACCCATCGGCAGGGAGATCAACCCCTTTTGAAAATTGGCTTCTATGATTTCAGGACTATCTCCTCCGGCAAATTTATCCGGATGGGCCTGGATGATGCCCTTCATCATAAAGATCAATGAATCAGCAAGTGCCTTGGCAGAAGGCAGATCATTCTGATAGGAAGAAGGAATAAAAATGGACATAAAAGGAGCATCCAGGCCTCCCTGCTTCGCCCGCTCATAATCAAAATCTCCATCTGGTGAGCTGATAGGTATTCCGAGATACTCCCGGTCCAGCCGGAAGTTTTTGACCTTGAGGCGATAGGGCAAATCCACATGACCATCTGTAATAATGAACCGATGGGCCAGTTCCAGGGCATATTGATACAAATTCTGATCAGATTGCTCCATGGATTTTTTGGTGGTTGAGCAGGCCAGGATGACCAGGCATACAAATAAAATAAGGTATTTCATGCTTTCAAAATGAATCACAATATACCGAGCCAGCCCCCTTTTTCAGGGATATTCTGTTGCCAAGAAAAAAACAAGTCACTTTTGAAAGTTTTTTTAGCTTTGCACTCTCTTTTTAGAGACTAGCCGGATCGGTAGTTCAGTTGGTTAGAATGCCGCCCTGTCACGGCGGAGGTCGCGGGTTCGAGTCCCGTCCGGTCCGCAAAAAAGGGTCATCCAATCGGTGACC
>JAGOIB010000153.1:3047-4825 GCA_017995875.1 Saprospiraceae bacterium | reverse complement strand
GTAAGGAGATAGGGGTAAGGAGTAATAGAAAATGATGTTACCTGCCTTCAGATGCCTTCGTGAAAAAACTTCGGCATCCAGGGGAGACGGCTAACATGAAATTACCTTGAAATACTTCTTTTGATTATTCGTACGCGGACGTCCGTACGGACGCCCAACGGTCTTATTTTTAATGTTGCCTTCGGCATCAATATATAACCATCAAAGAATCATCTCGAATAGAAATGATCCTGTGCCACAAAACTGTTTGAGCAACGAGGTGTGTAATAAAATCAATTCGAATTAGGTAACAATCTTGTCGCTCCAAATTGTTTGAACAGTACCTATGTTCTGTTTCGTGTAAAATCAAGACACTATAGGATTTGATTAAAGAAAGAAACAGAATTTGAAAAACAGGCAGGCGTGCAAGCTAAACAGGAGACCAAAAGAAAGCAATGCAGATTAAGTGAGTTTTTGGAGCGACTAGATTTTTTGGTTACTTTTTTAGCAATGAAAAAAGTAACATGTTTGGCTAATTGTAGACATTTGTACAAATGGATACAATCAAAAAAGCCGCTATCCTCACCATCGGTGATGAATTAATGATCGGCCAGATCACCGACACCAACAGCGTTTGGATCGCCTCGTTCCTGGATCTGCATGGCTGGCAGGTGACAAGGAAAATGGGCGTCAGGGATGACATCCCCCAAATCATAGAAGGTATTTCCATCTGTCTCGATGCTGCTGATTTACTCATCACGACAGGTGGACTGGGCCCAACCAATGATGACCTGACGGTCGATGCGCTGTGTCAGTATTTCGGATGTAAGAAAGTCTGGCATGAAGAAACATGGCAACGTGTGATCGAAATCCTCAAACGGTTTGGCCGCGAACCTGCTGAAATGCACAAGCTGCAATGCTACCAACCGGATGCTGCTGATATTATCCCCAATGATCAGGGATCCGCTCCTGGAATTGTATTTCAAAAGAATAACAAAATCGTGGTATCTGTACCAGGTGTTCCAAATGAAATGAAACATCTGTTGAAAGATAAAATCATCCACCTGCTGCCAAAAGGCAATCCCGTCGAACACCGTTTTATTCGTACCGCCGGTGAGGGCGAGACTGTATTAGCCTCGATGATAGAAGATATCGAAGCTGCATTACCTGCCGATATCAAACTTGCGTATTTACCAAACTTCAGTCAGGTAACCCTTCGTTTGACGTCCTATGGAGAGGACAACCAAAACAAGCTTGACTCGATTCAACAACAAATGATCGAACGATTAGGCAACCTGGTGTATGGAACCGGTGATACTAATCTTTCAAAAGCGATCGGTGGATTATTGCGGGAAAGGAATGAAACGATCGGCACTGCCGAAAGCTGTACCGGAGGATATGCATCCCATCTGATTACATCGGTCCCCGGTTCTTCTGATTATTACCTGGGCTCTGTGATTCCATATGCGTATGAATTAAAAACAGCCTTGCTCGATATTTCAGAAGACATGCTCAATACCTACGGTGCAGTCAGTGAAGAAGTGGTAACAGCTATGGCTGAAGGTGTGCGTCGCAAACTAAATGTCACCTGGTCAATAGCTACCAGCGGCATTGCAGGACCTGGTGGTGCTACTCCTCAAAAACCGGTTGGAACCATCTGGATCGCATGTTCAGGCCCGAATGGTACAAGGACTAAGCTATTGAAACTGACAAGAGACCGATTGAGTAATATTGAATATGCAGCGATTGCTTCGCTTGTGCTTTTACGAAAAATGATGATTGAGGAAAAAGGCTGAGGC
>JAGOIB010000153.1:0-2947 GCA_017995875.1 Saprospiraceae bacterium | reverse complement strand
ACGTCCAGCCCATTCGTTCCTTCAGCCTGAGGATATGTGTCAGGTGATGTTCCCCATGCCAGGCATAGAGCATGACCGTTTGCGCAAGCGTTTGTCTTCGATTGTATTGAGGATGTATAAATGCGCGATTCCAATCTTCATCGGACATAGACTCCATGAGGACAACCCACTTGGTATGAATGGCACCGAGCAACATCAATGAGACTTCCGGACCCAGAGCATTATCAGGAAGGTTGGCCCAAGCTGCTTCTTCATAAGGTTTGATGACAGGTGTATCTTCTGTCAGTGCCAGTTTGTAGCGCATATAAGCATTCATATGACTATCAGGGACATGATGCACTACTTGTCTCACTGTCCATCCTTCAGGACGGTATGGTGTATCAAATTGGTCCTTAGTCATCGGTCGCACCGCCCCTACCAATTGTGTTGGCAGAAAAGATATTTTACGGATAGCATCTTTGATCTCGTCGGAAGAAACTTCTTTGGGCAAGGAGAAGCGGCCAATGGGATATTGAAGGGATTCCAAATTTATTTCCATACCCGAAAGGTACTGGTTACATGGAAAAAACTGCTGTTCTATCGATTAACCTTTCCGATTGGATGCTCATTCCGCGACATTCGACGATTTTGATATAGATGCGTTTCAGGAAATTTACTATATTTCATGTCAGTTATGAGTATCTCGATCAGCCTGCAGCACCAAGAGAAGGACTTCATTGAAGCCTGTATCGCCAAAGAACGGTGGGCTCAGAAGCAGCTCTATGAGGAAAATTATACCCTCCTCCTGGGTGTATGTCACAGATATTCAAGCAATCAGGATGATGCCATGGATATCCTCCATGAAGGTTTTATCAAGATTCTCAACAATATCCACAAATATCAACCAGGTACTTCCCTTATAGCATGGATGCGCCGCATCATAGTCAATACCGCCATTGACTATTACAGGATGCAATCCAGGCGTCGGACGGATGACCTGGAGACCGCTTTCGAAGTCCAGGCCAACGAACCGGATGCTCTGAGCCAGCTGACTGTCCAGGAAATTATCAAATGCATACAGCAGTTGTCCCCTGCTTATCGTTCTGTATTTAACCTTTATGTTGTAGAAGGGTTTTCCCACAAGGAAATAGCTGATTTACTGGACATTACCGAAAGTACCAGCCGTTCAAACCTCGTGAAAGCCAGATCTAAACTCAAGGAATTACTGTCTGTCAGATTGGGACACTATGGGAAATAGCGAATGGGATAACTACTTGCGGGACATTCTAGGCGAATTTAAATCAGAGGGAGAAACACCACACTGGGAAGAATTCGCTGAGCAACTGGATTCCAGGAGTACCCCCGGGGAAGACTCAGACCTGCTGTCAGATGAAAATCTCAAAGAAACCCTTTCCGCTTATAAACCTACCGGTGAAGTCACAGGGTGGGAAAGAATCGAAGCTTCTTTAAATGCTAAAGACCAGGAATTCGATGAAAACGTTCGTAAAAAAATCAACCATTACGAACCGGCGTACGATCCACATTCATGGTCATTATTCCTAAAACAACTTTCAGCCAACAAACTTTTACGGGCTAAACTTATCGCACTAAAATTGGCGGAGTCCCTTGCCTTGCTATTACTTATACTCACTGTCGTCAACATCAGCCGGCAGGGGAAATTTCCTTTTACATCACAACCTGCCCAGGAAACACAGCCTTATCAGACAACTGATAAATCTTTGCAAGACAAAGCCGGCAATACCGGCAAAGAAATTTCTTCAAAGGATCTTTCAAGCAATTTGCCAACCCCGATGGCTGAAGCATCTTCAACTATCGTTGCTAAAACCGGCTCAACATTAAATGGTAAACAGCGTGCAAACACAGATGTCCCTTCAACCATAGCAATAAATGATTTAGTTATTGCAGAGATTGCGACAAATGAAGTGTTCAATGAAGTGTCCGATAGCAAGGTTGAGCTGATAGAAATTGTCTCGTCTAAAGAAACATCCGAACAAACAACAAGTGTAGATAAATCCACACAAGATGGAACGGAAGAGACGACTCTACCTCTCGTAACTGAAGAAGTAGATTTGGTCGCTCAAGAAAGTGTGCAACAAAATCTTGCCGCATTATCTTTCAATGAAACATATATTACGGAAGCATTGGCATTAAATCCTCCATCGATTTCTTCGCAAGCTTCACCTACGATTCCATTGGCCAAATTGGTGGGCGCAAAAGCAAAGAATTATATTGAATTCGGGATGATGGCACAGGTAGATTACAATCAACTGAAGATGCCGGAAGACAGATTGAATAGTTTCAGCAGGACGTTTGTGTTTCCGTTGCAAGGTATTACCAGCCCTGGCTATGGCGGCGGATTTACACTTGCACTAGGACACCCGCGCTGGGCAGTGGAGACAGGACTTGTATATAGTGCTAAAACATTTAAACCCGGACGGCAGCTTACCATTGGTGATGAATTTAATAATGGAAGTGTGGAGTTTGAAGCTATGCGGTTACAATTGGTTTCAGTACCTCTTCAATTCCGGTATCGTTTTGAACCTAAAGGCCGCCTGAAAGCCTATGCAATGGCCGGGTTTACCATGCATGTAATCGTACAGTCTGATATTGACATGATGGTTAAATATCATTTCGCTTCACTGGCTGCCGGTGAAAATCCAAATAATAATCCTGCAGCTGCTCAGACAATTCATGAGACAAGACGTATCAGTGAAGACATCAAGGATGGAGCCCCTTTTAGCACTAAAAGTTTTATTTCTGCCAATCTCGGTTTAGGCCTTGAATATATGATTAGAGAAAATAAAACACTGTTCCTTCAGACGGCGTACCAATATCAGATCCCCAATCTGCGCTTCAGTAATCACAACGGCAAACACATTCTTTCGCTTTCGCTGCAGGCCGGTGTGCGCACTCCGTTGGGCTCGTAAATATCTGGTGATCTGTGATC
>JAGOIB010000152.1 GCA_017995875.1 Saprospiraceae bacterium | reverse complement strand
GATGCTGAGTTTACCTGGAAAGGATATCAGTCCGATGTGAATTCAGATCTCGTAGGTAACCTGGCTAATTTCGTTCAACGTGTGATAGTGCTTACGCATAAATTTTGCGACGGTAAGGTTCCTGAATTTGATGAGGACACACCAATCGTAGGTACACGCGGCGATGATGAGGCTTCATGGCATGAAGTGGAGATGATGGATTTGTTTGACCGCATGTGGGCCGTCCAGGATTCTATTTCTAAATATGATTTCAGGAATGGCTTGAAAGCAGTACTTGATATAGCATCAGCCGGAAATCAGATACTCCAGTTTAATGAACCATGGAAAGCCTATAAAGACGAACCGGAAACCGTCATGGCCGTGCTCAATCTGTCTATCCAATATCTGGCAGCATTGAGTTATGCGATACATCCGTTTATGCCGGGAGCATCAGTGCGTTTGCGTAAATTATTGGCGCTCGATCCGATTGTCGAACAAGGTGCATGGGTTTATGCATTGGATGCATTATCAATGGGTGAAAAATTAATTCCTGAAGGTCATCAGCTCAATCAACCCGAACATTTATTCAGCAGGATAGAAGACGAATGGATTCAAAAGCAAATTGCTAAGCTCCATGAAATGTCTGCTGCTGCAACGCTTGCAACATCAACAACGCCCACAATGACAACAGAAGAAACGACAACGGTTGAAAAGCCTTCGGTAACGTATGATGATTTTGCAAAAATGGATCTTCGTACTGCAAAAATTATTGCTGCTGAAATCGTCCCGAAAGCTGATAAATTATTAAAGCTAACCCTTGATGTAAATGGTGTTGAACGTACAGTGGTGAGCGGCATTGCCAAACATTACAAGCCTGAAGATCTTCCGGGTAAACACGTGGTCATACTCGCCAATCTCGAACCCCGTAAACTACGTGGCGTAGAATCACAAGGCATGATCCTGATGGCCGAATCAGGGGATGGACAGTTGCACTTTGTTCAGGCAGCCACGGATGAGAGTGGGCTCCCGATCAGTTAAACCATATAGCCCCATTTCTAAAAGAAGGTACGGACAGGTCGCGACCTGTCCGTACCTTCTTTTAGAAATGAAGTACTTCATGCGATTTTATACTTGCCCAAATAGGTATGCGTTTAGACAATATCTTTAGCAGTCAATGACCATTAAAGAAGTAAGCAGCGGATCTGGAATTGTCTTTAGAATAGGAGCAATCATATTGTTCTTATTTGCTTCCGCTTATGCCGGCTGGAAAATGCTCCATCTGCCTTTGTGGGGCTGGTGGCCTATGATCCTGATTTTATCATTTTGGCTGGCTTGTGTCTTAATTTTTTATCCGAAAGATTTGTTGGAGAGAAAATGGCTCGCGGCATCAACATTATCGGGAGTAATGCTAGGCCTTGGATTTCCACCTTCGCCATTGACCTGGATTGTCATGTTTGCATGGATTCCATTGCTAGTGATGGAAAATGGAATTTATGATCGCGATCAGAAAATACGTCCTCGGAAGGTATGGTGGTATTCCTTTCATGCTTTCGTCGTGTGGAATGTGATTGCCACATTCTGGGTCATGAATACAGCTTTGATCGCCGGTATTGTGGCCAATTTTCTCAATGCGGCTCTCATGGCCACAGTTATCCTGGTTATTCATTTAGTCAGACACCAGTTGAATGCGAAATGGTCTATACTGGTTTTTATTTCGTTTTGGATTTCCTTTGAATATGTGCATCACTTCTGGGATATTTCATGGCCCTGGCTTGCACATGGAAATGCACTTTCAGAATATCCATGGGCCATTCAATGGTATGAGTATACCGGTGCTTTCGGTGGATCTCTTTGGGTATGGCTGATCAATTATACAGGATACAAATTATTCACCGGATGGCATGATCGTAAAGCAGGACAACTGACTTTATACGTTAGTCTTATACTCATTCCTCTCTGCATTTCTTTGTGGATCTGGAACACGATCAAGGAAAGTCCTGCTGCACCTGTTTCAGTAACTGTAGTGCAACCCAATTTTGAACCGCATTACGAAAAGTTTGATATTCCTCAATTTGAACAATCAAAGCGTTTTTTACAATTATCCTTCGAGCATGTTGATAGTACCACCCGATATCTTGTTTATCCGGAAACCAGTTTTGAAGGCATTCGATTAAATACCTTCAGGGAAAATCCGGTGATCAATTTGTTTCAAAGCATGGTGGATTCGTTTCCGGATTTGCGTCTCGTAACCGGTATTTCTTCTTATCGTGTTTTGGAAAAAAATCAATTAGAGGGTATCAATTATAGAACACATATCAACGCTCAAGGTGATACCACTTTATGGGACATCCAGAATGCTGCAGTTCAAATGACTTCAGGACAAAAGGACTACCAGGTTTATTTTAAATCAAAGCTTGTGCCTGGTCCCGAAATGTTTCCGTTTAAAGATTTCCTGTTCTTTCTCAAACCTATTATCGATAAGCTGGGTGGCACCATAGAAGGACATACCAAGCAGGTTGAACGAGGTGTATTTTCGGGAGGGCCATTAAATGTTGCACCAATCATTTGCTACGAGTCTATCTATGGTGACTATACCGGCGGGTATGTAAGAAAGGGAGCGACTGCCTTTTTTATTGTTACCAATGATGGTTGGTGGGACCTCACACCCGGTCATACACAGCATCTTAAGATTGGAGCCTTGCGCGCGATTGAACACAGACGGCCCATTGCCCGTAGTGCCAACACAGGCACCTCTTGCTTCATCAATATAAAAGGACAGATTTTGCAACCAACAAAATATGGTGAGACTACAGCCATTACCGGAATGGTTGTTCCTGAAACGAGGATTACATTTTATACCAGATGGGGAGATCTCATTGCTAAATTATTAGTGGGGATCTGTGCAGGATTATTCCTCGCAGCGATCATCACGTTTGGAAGGAGGAAATTCCAAAAGGCATAATGTGTACTACCGTTGGAGTCATTTTGACAAAGAGGATTTTCAAGTGAGTGTACGCCACCGGAGATAAAACAACTGAAAATTTATATCTTTAATCTACACCTGAAACTTGCCCTGTATGATCAGCTTCTGGATACTCTGGATTTTTAACGCCCTGATGTCACTTATTCCGGTTTGTTTCTTTTTCATAGGTATGGCGGATGGTAGCATTGATGCTGATAATATGTTGATGTGGTTGGGCATACTTGCATTTGTTGGATTGTTGTTGGGTGTTACCTATTGGCTGAAGACGAAAGGCCAGGTATTAGCCGCTAAAGTAATATTGTGCCTTTCGTCTGTTCCCTGCCTGCTGGCGATTCTTTATTTTGTCATAGTGCTCACGAGTGATGGCAGATGGAATTAATCCACAGTAAGTTATACAAGAGGATTTCATAAAATAGTAACTTTACCATTGTGGTGTCTGGCTTCGTGTTTCTTTTCAGGCACTGTTGAATTAAATGATAAATCCACGTTTCAATCATACCATATGACCATCTTCTGGATTCTCTGGATTTTTACAGCCATCATGTCCCTTGTTCCTATCTACTTCTTTTTTATTGGGTTGAACGATGGGTCTATTACCGCCCGCAACATTGCCTTATGGGTGATTATTCTCCTGGTCATTGCAGGAGTCCTGGCAGGTTCCTTTTGGCTAAAGGACCATGATCGCATAGGAATGGCAAAGGGCTTGCTCATGTTGGCCGCTATCCCCGGGTTGTTTGTTGTCCTTTATTTTGTAGTGGTACTCACCAATAAATCAAAATGGAATTGACCTGGTCTGGTGCTTATCCATTTAACCTTCATCTGGATTGACCTATGTCCGAACAACCCGATTACACACAGTTAGGAGAGATTTACCGCAAGTCCATGGAGGAAGCCATGGCAAATATTGACAAGGTCAATGAAGACCTGAAGAGAGAACAAGAAAAGGCCATTGACCTTCAGATTGAAGCAAAGGAGGAATTTAAGCGTATCCAACGCGAGGCCCACCAGATATCAGAAGCATATATCGACAAACACCGCAAAGAATACCTGGCACAAGTTCGAAAGGAGGTGTTGCTTGATATTACGCGGAAATTGATACTGGCAGGAGTGCCTTCTGATAACCTTAAAGAATGGCTTGAACTTTCCCCTGAAATACTCGCGGATGCCTGGTTTTACATTGGATTTGAAAAAATTGATGAACACCACATTGGTCATGTTGCCTATGACAGCCGGCATAGATCAGGGACTGTATTTTTCTACAGGAATGATGTAGTGTTGCAGTTTCCATTTGAGTTTGCAGGCAAGGACACGCTCGCAGTGATCGAAATTCCTACAGAAGCAAACTGGGAAAAAGAAACCAAACTCCCGGTGACGGACCGCATGCCGATCCTTGAGTTTATTGCCAAAAGGGTCATTCGTGACCAGGCCAGGAAATGTCATTATACTATTACCGATTCAACCATTGATATCGTGTATTAACACAACCAGATTCCTTCTGCATGAATAAGCTATTCCATTTTCTTATTGGTCCTGAGTTACTCTGGTGCTTTTTCTACCTGGTGATATTGCTGATCATAAAAGCCACTGCTTCACCTGTAAAATCAATGGATGATTTCTGGGTATCTACTGCGTACCTCATTCCATTGGTGTTACTTCCTATTACATTTCTATTGTATTACGTTCCCGGCGTGATCAAAGATTGGATGCTGTTACGCATTTGGATCGTCGGGATCATTGGCGGCCACTTCGTCCTCAACCGCAGCCTTAATGCCCATTCCGAAGGTGGTCCGGGCGTCGGCACCGCTTATATAATGGGCATCAGTTTCATCATTATCATATTGATCATCGGCAGCATCTGGGCGAAAAT
>JAGOIB010000151.1 GCA_017995875.1 Saprospiraceae bacterium | reverse complement strand
CGATTCAAATCATTCACCGACGGATTTAACTTTTATTCTATTGCTTGGTCTTATAGCTTTCCTTATTTTGGATCGAGTAGAATTTGTCCTGTCATGGATGGAGGTACGGCAAGTCCCATGGCATAGAGAATACTTGGTGCAATATCGGCTAGCCTGCCATCTTTGATCGTATATGCACCTGCCCCCGAATCCACAAATAGCACAGGCACCGGATTTTTGGTGTGGGCAGTATTTGGAGAACCATCAGGATTGATCATGATATCTGCATTGCCATGATCTGCAATAATAAAGACAGCATAATCAGATTGCAGGCACAAAGGGACAAGACGGGAAAGGCAAAGATCAACGGTTTCAGCAGCTTTGACTGCAGCTGCAAAAACGCCTGTATGACCTACCATATCTGTATTGGCAAAATTGAGGCAGACAAAATCCGGACTGTTCTGGCGTATGAAATCCATCGTCTTTTCTGTGACTTCAGGAGCACTCATTTCAGGCTGGAGATCATACGTAGCGACTTTTGGAGAAGGCACTAAAAGCCTGCTTTCACCAGGGAAAGGAGCTTCCCGGCCACCATTGAAAAAATAACTGACGTGTGGATATTTTTCGGTTTCTGCCACCCGCAGTTGGGTTTTTCCTAATGAAGACAAGTATTCACCAAGGGTACCGCTGATATCTGTTTCTGTAAAAAGGGTTTGAATGTTAGTGTATGAACTATCGTAAGTAGTCATAGTCACCATCCTCAATGAAAGTGGATGCATATCCTGATCCAGATGATCTGTCTGACATAATACTTCTGTCAACTGTCGTGGGCGATCAGTGCGGAAATTGAAGAATATGACAGTATCGCCGGGTATAATAGTGCTTACCGGTTTTTGCTGATCATCTACCAGTACTGTTGGTTTGATAAACTCATCTGTGATCCCATTGACATAAGATGCTTCAATAGAGTCGGTGATATTTGTTGTTGGTGTACCATGTCCATGTACTAAAAGATCATACGCGAGTTTAGTACGTTCCCATCTTTTATCACGATCCATAGCGTAGTAGCGTCCGATGACACTGGCGACAGGGATATGGAGAGGGGAGAGTTCTTCCTGAAGATGCTGTATGAAACCGAGACCACTTTTGGGATCCACATCTCTTCCATCGGTAAAGGCATGAATACTTATTTTACCGGGATATCCTTTCCTGCAGATGCGGGCCAAAGCAATCAAATGATTGATATGTGAATGTACACCTCCGTCAGATACCAACCCGATAAGATGGATGGTGCCTTTGGTTTGAGCTATTGCATTTAACAGGGTTTGATTTTCGGCCAGCTCTCCTTCACGGACTGCTTTGTTGATTCTGGCCAATTCCTGATAGATAACCCGTCCGGCACCTATATTGAGATGACCTACCTCAGAATTTCCCATCTGCCCATCCGGAAGACCTACATCTTCGCCATGAGTGACTAAGGTGGCGTGTGGGTATCTGTTCCAGAGCGCATCAAAATAGGGAGTTTGGGCTGCTTCAATAGCACTTATGGAAGGATTCGGGTTAAGACCCCAGCCATCCAGGATGATTAAAATGGATTTTTTCAAGCTTTTTTTTATACTGGTTGAATTCCAAAATTACGGTTGTTTGATCTTACCGGATCAAAAGAGTTTTGTTTAAAGACTTTTTGCTCTTTTTTTCTATTTATTCTTTTATAGTATTTCCGGTTGGTTAAACAAGTTAAATGGATGGTTAAATGGAGCTAAGGGTATACCATGAAAATGAAAATGATTATATTAAATAATCATATACGTAATGATGTACAAATCAATTTATAAAACATTATCACTATATAGTAATTCTGAAATTATATAATATATGTTAAAGAAATATATGTTGATGGATGTATATGGTACGTAATTCAATTAGTACATTCGTTAATCATCATTGATTGCATATGATGTAGAGAGTGGGGCTTATACCCATAAGCCTTCGATCGAAGATCTCTTATTGTAAGGGTCTTCTTTTCTTTTTCTCACCCCTATTGCTACCCACCCCGGGAAGGATTTTTGGCAAGGTTGTTGCACCTGTGTCACAGGCATTTGCATTGTGGCTATGGTCAACTGAAAAAGAATATACATACTATCGACAAATGAGAAGCACCAACGTCCATTGGACATCCCGGCCCCCAATTTCTCACCCATTTGCGCTAGGATTTCGAAAAACAATTTGTCGATCATTCGTGGGCGCACTATGTGCCACTGCGATGATCGCGTTATTTGCTGTGCAACCCGCAAGTGCACAGCCAGCTGTTGCGCAACCATCTGTTGTTGAAGAGAAACAGAAAGAGCAGGCAGAGCTGGAGGCACGTGTAAAGAATGCACTCAAGCAAAACGGGGAATCCATCCGTTTCCTTGAAAACAAAGGACAGATCCCCAACAGGGATGTACTTTATTATTTTGAAGGGCCGAAAGGAGCGGTATATATTGAGCCGGGAAGAATTCGCTTTGTAGCGATGCAAGATTCCATCGTTGAAGAACATGAAGTGCCAGGGAATCACGAAGAAGATGAAGGTGAGTTGTTTGAAGAAGAAGAGGAAGAAAGGATAGTCACAGCAACTCATACATTTTCCTTATATCTGAAAGATGCGAAGCTCAGCCCAACCATACGGTTGGGTGAGTCATTTTCTACCAAGTACAATTATTTCATTGGTGATAAGGCCAGCGATTGGGCGACAGGTGTAAAAGCTTCTAAGGAATTGACCCTCGAGGATATTTATCCGGGTATTGATCTCCGTTTGTATAGTACTTCATCAGGTGCGATGGAGTTTGACTGGGTGATGGAACCCGGCGCTGATTTCACCAAGGTCAAAATGCAATTTTCCGGTCAGGATATGCTCGACGTTGAGCCGAGTGGTGATTTGAAAGTTGGACTTCGATTTACCGATGTCAAATTTAATATTCCTGAATCCTATCAAGTCACATCCCATGGGAAAGTGCCTGTTGATTTTGCTTTCAACAAGCTGGATAATCAAACGATTCATTTTACAACGAAATCAAAAATAGATCCTGCATTACCTTTGATCATTGACCCTACCCTAACATGGGGAACATTTGTTGATGCACAGCATGCAACCTTTGATGCGTACTTATACGCTATAGAAGTTGATCCTGCAGATGGAACTGTTTATTGTGCCGGTGGTACAAACCGACAATTTCCTACAGGTGCAGCTCCTTATGATGCAGATGGATATTTAAATGTTATTTCAGGCCTTACAGGTGCTCCTTCTAATCCATTGCCAATGGTGGCTGTGGTGTATCGCATTAACAATACAGGAACAGACCTCTTGGATCTAACCATGTTTGGACCCAGTAGTATGGTGTCCCCAAATGAGATCTTTGCCCAGGGTTTGAGTCTTTCACCAACCAGAGTATTTATCGGTGGGGTTACCAATGTGGCTATTCCTTTGGCCGGTACACCATTTGACAATGCACTGAATAGTGGTGATGGATTTATCGCAGTTTTCAGCCGGGATTTAGGCACACTTGATTATTCCACTTATTTGGGAGGTACAGGAAATGAAGACCTTGGTGTCACAACTGTAAGGGCTATCAATGACAATACTTTTTATGCGGGAATGACTGTTAATGCTGCCTTGCCTGGGTCATATATCAGTGCAGGTGTTGTCGATGGTGCCTTTGGCGGAGGAACGGATATGTACATAGCAAAATTCACAAGTCTCAATACGTTGAGTTTTGGAACATATGTTGGGGGTTCTGGAAATGATAATTTCAATGACCTTGAGGTATATGGGGATGGTCGGGTAGTTTTTGCAGGTAATAGTTCTGGTGCAATTACTGAAGTAAACAGCGCGGCAGCATCTGGAAGTGGTTCAGATGGTGTTTTAGGGGTTCTTAATGCTACCGCTACAGCATTTAATTATTTAGATAAAATCGGTGGATCCGGTGCTGATCGTATAAACGATGTCGAAATTGTAGGCACCACGTTGTTCTGGACTGGTTCAGCATCATCTGGTTTTCCGGTTTCTGCATCAGGTGTGTATGATATCACACACAATGGTTCTACGGACGTTGTTGTCGGTAAGGTAGGTGAAACAGGAGGTGCAGCTTCCTATGGAGCTACATTCTATGGTACTGCATCTGCGGATATTGGAAATGGTATCAGGCTTGTAACACAAACAAACTGCTCCGGGGTACAAACTGTATTCCTTTTAGTTTTTGGTACTGTTGGAGGCTCAGGATTGCCTGTCGTCAATATCAACAGTGAGTCTTTCTACAGGGCAACATCGATGGGGGGTATAGATATGTTTTTTGCAGGCTTTACCAATACACTATCTACGCTTTTGTATGGCACCTATATGGGAGGATCTGACAATGACTATCTTGGTGAAACAGGATCACCGCGGGGATCAAATCACTTGTGGGTAAATAACGCGAATGTATATTTAGGAACGACAACACACAGTGCCACACATTTACCTGTATTGGTGTCCGGTGGTTTTGATTTGGATAAATCCAATACCAATAATGACTCCCACATCATTCTGACAATTGCCTTCAATTCCATCATTGCAGAGACAGACTATAGTGATGCTCCGGCATCCTATGGAGTACCTTCTCATTTTTTGGATTGCCAGGATCTGCATATAGGCCCTCTTCTTGACCCGGATGCAGGCGCTATTCCAGGTGTTCAGGCTAATGGTGACGACTTGAATAATCTGGATGATGAAGACGGGGTAGTGACACTACCCAACTACGCTGCCGGTGGACCTCAAAACATTTCAATCACTGTTACGAACCTGTTGAACACAACAGGTTTTCCTGCTAATTTGTATGGCTGGATTGATTTCAATGGTGATGGTCA
>JAGOIB010000033.1 GCA_017995875.1 Saprospiraceae bacterium | reverse complement strand
GCCATTGAAATAAAGATCAGGAATCTCGCAGAGGTAGACAGATTGACACCTGTCAAAGAGACCTATGTGATATGGATGGTTACTGAAAAAGGTGTCGCAGAGAATATAGGGCGACTAAAAAGTTCCAACGGATTCCTTTCCAAAAAATTGAAAGCCACTTTTACAACAACTATTTCCAGTAAACCAACAAAAATATATATAACAGCGGAAGATGACCCGGCGATTGAATATTCCTTCGCTGCGGAAGTTTTATCCACGGCAACATTGTAAAGCGAATCTTGTAGGTTAAAGGGAACCAGCATTACAAGATACGTTTTGAGCGCTCTTCAAGCGGGAAGTATAGACTTCTAAGAGAAGGAGAACGTAATAGATTATTGCATACCACGATTTTTTAATTGAAATGTCATTCTCAATTTCATATTTAATCACCGTATCAATAATTTATTATGTACACAAATTTACGAAGTGCATTGGCAGTCTATGTACTGTGTTTAATGCCCAGTTTTATGAATAGCCAGGCTCCCGATCTGGGCGCCACCTCCCCCTTTGCTATGTTTACTGCTGCCGGAGCCTTTAGCAATGATGGCAATACTGTTGTCACCGGCGACATTGGAACCAACGTTGGGGCCTTCACAGGATTTCCTCCAGGCATTGTGATTGGATCCATTCACCTTGCGGATGTCATTTCAGCCCAGGCGGCCATTGATGTAAGCTCTGCTTATGCAGATCTGTTTGCACTCAACTGTGGCCTTGTGCTCGGGACTACCTTAGGTGGTGGCCAAATTCTGACACCCAATATATATTGCCTTGGTGCTGCCTCCGTACTTAATGGCGATTTGATCCTTGACGGACAATGTGATCCGGATGCCTTCTTTATTTTCCAGATTGATGGTGCGCTTTCAACCGCAGTTAATTCAACTGTTACCTTAACCAATGGCGCTTCCCTGTGTAATGTCTATTGGCAGGTCAATGGTGCTGTCAGTTTAGGTGAAGGATCTGTCTTCAGAGGGACTATTGTAGCAGGTGGAGCCATCACACTATTAGAAGCAGCTTCACTGGAAGGCAGAGGCCTTACTACTGCCGGTGCAATTGAAATGCACAATAATATAGTTAACAATGATATGCAACCTACACCATCCGTTCTTGCAGCTGATGGACCGGTTGTTTTTTGTTCTGGAGACAGCGTAGTTCTTTCCGGTAATTGCGGTGGCATGTGGAATAACGGAGCGACAACAGCTTCTATTACCGTGTCTGCCAGTGGTGATTATTTTGTAACGACGTCCAACGGATGTGGCAATGCTACATCAAATCATATAATAGTAACTGTCAATCCTTCACCGGTTTGTACCATCACAGGTGTTTTTTCTATTTGTTTCGGAGAGACCACTGTGATTTGTGCACCGTCAGGTTATCCAGATTATGCCTGGAGCACCGGAGCAACAGGCAATTGTATAACCGTCAGTGCCGCAGGAACATATTCTGTTACCGTCATGGATGTAAACGGATGCACCAGTGTGTGCAGCCAGGAGGTGATCATCAGTGATATTCTTTCTCCACAAATAACCTGCCCGGCAAATATCACGATCGAGTGTACAGCGAGTAGTTTGCCGGCCAATACAGGTACAGCTTCTGCTACCGATGTTTGTGATCCATCACCAACTGTTGGGTATGCTGACCTTGTGGTAGGAGGTGGTTGCACACAGGCTTTTACTATCACACGTACCTGGACTGCTACAGATGCAGCAGGGAATACAGCCAGTTGTACGCAAAGTATCAGTATTGAAGATACTACTGCCCCTGTGATAACCTGTCCAACCGTGGCAAGCCCGGTTGAATGCGGATCACCGGTTTCTTTTGGAACTGCAACCGCGGTCGATGCATGCGATGCATCGGTGACGATTACTTTTACAGATGTGTTAGTAGTCGGTTCATGCGGTCAACAATATACAATTACACGTACCTGGACTGCTGCAGATGATTGTGGTAATGCGGCAACATGCAGCAGCAGTATAGTTGTGGATGACACAACAGCTCCTGTCATCACTTGTCCAATCAATGTGACAGCCATATGTAATATTTCAACAGATCCATCAACAACCGGAACGGCTACAGCCGTAGACAATTGTGATAACACACCAGTCATTACGTATTCAGATGTTCTGGAACAAGGTGTTTGCCCAATGATATTGTCAAGGACCTGGACTGCATCCGATGATTGCGGCAATGTAGCCACTTGTGTTCAGACGATTGAAGTTACGGATAACACCCCACCTCAGATTACTTGTGCTGTTGTACTATCACCAATTGAATGTGGTTCAACACCTGATTTTGGTGTTCCGGTCGCCATAGATGCTTGTGATCCAACTGTACTTTTGACTTTTACGGATGTATATGTTTCAGGTTTTTGTCCACAGGAAAATAGCGTGACCAGGACATGGACTGCCACCGATGATTGTGGTAATACTGCTTTCTGTAGCATGACCATTGTTGTTCAGGACAATACCCCGCCGGTTATTTCCTGTCCAGTTGTCATAAGCGAGATCGAATGTGGATCAACACCTGTGTTTGGAGCGGCCACAGCGATAGATGCATGCGATGGAGTAGTGGATCTGACTTTTTCGGATTTAACCTTAGCAGGTGGATGCCCTTTGGAATATAGTATTACCAGGACCTGGACAGCAGAAGATGATTGTGGTAATATTTCTACCTGTAGTGTTACCATTGCTGTTGTTGATAATACACCTCCGGCATTACTTTGTCCTGTGGTCGTCAGTCCTGTCGAATGCGGATCCACCCCCGTTTTTGGAATGGCAACAGCTATCGACGCGTGCGATGCTATGGTAAGCATAGCGTCTTCCGATGTAACCGTGCCAGGCGCATGTCCACAGGAATATAGCGTGACCAGAACTTGGACTGCCACCGATGATTGTGGTAATACAGCGCAGTGTAGTGCAAGTGTGTTGGTTCAGGATAATACTAATCCGATCATAACATGCCCAACAAGTATCAGTCCAATAGAATGTGGAAATACTCCATCTTTTGGTTCAGCAACAGCGATTGATGCATGTGATGCTGAAGTGGCCATATCTTTTTCAGACATAACACTTCCGGGATTATGTACTCAGGAATATAGTGTAACAAGGACCTGGATAGCAATGGATGATTGTGGAAATACCGCTGCCTGCAGCAGCACCATAGTAGTGCAAGACAATACACCTCCTGTAATCATTTGCCCTGTCGTCAACAGTCCTGCCGAATGCGGGTCATCATTATCATTTGGAACACCTTCAGCCATTGATGCGTGTGATGCTTTAGTCGGGATAACGTACACTGAAGTAACAATTCCAGGTTCATGTCTCCTCGGATCCAGTGTCACCAGGACATATACAGCAACAGATGATTGCGGAAACACAGCAACGTGTAGCAGTACGATACTCATATTTGATACTACACCTCCTGTGATACTATGTCCCACGGTCATCAGTCCTGTCGAATGCGGCTCATCGCCCTCTTTTGGACTAGCGACAGCCCTGGATGTTTGTGATGCAATAGTAGACATTACGTTTTCAGATCAGAACACTCCAGGACTATGTCTTCAGGAATCGAGTATTACCAGGACGTGGATCGCTACAGATGATTGTGGTAACACCTCTTCATGCAGTGCAACCATTTTAATACAGGATAATACTTCTCCGGTGATTACGTGTCCCGTTACTGTTAGTCCGATCGAATGTGGTACAACACCATCTTTTGGTGTAGCAACAGTCCTTGATGCCTGCGATGCAGTAGTGGTTGCAACTTTTTCAGATGTAAGCACACCAGGACAGTGTCCGCAGGAATATAGCGTGACAAGGACATGGACCGCTACTGACGACTGTGGCAATACAGCCAACTGCAGTAGCACCATCGTAATACAAGACAATACTGCACCAGTAATAACCTGTCCAACTGTTGTGAGCCCAATTCCATGTGGTTCCATTCCTGCTTTTGGATTAGCGACTGCTATAGACGCATGTGATGCCTCAGTCAGTTTAACTTTTTCAGAAATAACTACGCAAGGAATATGCGTTCAGGAATATAGTGTGACAAGAACGTGGCTGGCAACTGATGATTGTGGTAACACAGCATCCTGCAGCAGCACGATCGTAGTAGGAGGAAGCACCGGATTACTTATTACATGCCCACCAGCAGTTACAGTACAATGTGCTGACCTGGTTCCGGCTGTGGATATATCATTAGTACAGGCATCCGGTAATTGTGGTACACTCATCGTTACCCATTTGGGAGATGTCATTTCCAACCAGACATGCTTGAATAACTTTACGCTTACAAGGACTTACCAGGCGACCGATTTGTGTGGCAATATTGTTACTTGTAGTCAAGTGATTACTGTCCTTGACAATACACCCCCTCTCATTACTTTCATCAATCCGGCACTCGGACAAATCGGGGATACACTACGTGTACAATGTTATGGCCAGGATCCTGAATGGGATATACCATCCTTTGATGCCAACAGTGTGAGTTCCATAGATCTTTGTGGTGGTGGCGTAACGGTTGTATATACAGATGTGCTAGAAGATCAGGGCAATTGTTCCGCGGATGGTTATAGCAACCTCTACAGGCTTTCCTGGACTGCCACGGATGTTTGTGGCAATAGCAGTAATGCGTATGTTTTCTTAGCCCTTGTAGATACGATTCCACCGGTCATACATGATGTGCCTGATAATATTACCGTCAATTGTGAAGATCTTCCATGGCCAGCCACGGTATACGCAACAGATGAATGTCTCTGTGCGTGCATAGTGCTTTTTCAGGAAACAGAAAGGATTACACAGAACTGTCAAAACGGGCTAGTGATCATCCGTAGCTGGACAGCAACGGATCGTTGTGGTAATGTGACCGTTGAAACACAACGAATCACCCTTATAGACCAGGAAGGACCTGCTCTTGAAATCATGCAACCTGAACTGGTGGGCGTAACCAACGGAACTATTTTCGAATATACCTGTAATGAAGGTGGCATTCCAACATTCTTTGAATTGTTGGATGCAGAATCTGTGTTCAGTGCACCTTCCTGTGGTGGCAGTGCTGTAGTCTCTTTCACAGAAAATACTAACACCGTTACCAATTGTGACTTTTACGGATACATGGAGCAGAGGACATACCAATGGAATGCGGTGGATCCTTGTGGAAATACAACCAACCTGACTATCATTGCACGGTTGATTGATAATGAGGCTCCGGTAATCACTGGTGTCCCTGAAATGACATGCATCGGCGACCCTTCCTTGAATAATGTTGATGCCATAGATAATTGCGAACATCCATCAGTACGGTTCTGGGATGTGGCGATTCCAAATCCTTGCGGAACGGGAACCGCTTTTAGAAGAACGTATGAAGCTTTTGACAATTGCGGCAACATGGCTCGTGATACAGCGATACTCCTGCCAAATAATGGAATTCTTCCGCTGCTGACATTTGTCGATACAGCTATGGCACATTTGGAATCGCAGATACCAATGACGATCAATTGTGCAGCACATGGTGCCCAGTATACAACATTTGGTATTGAAGATGTCTCGGTAGCTGGTGGATGTCAGGAAGGGACTGTCATCAGGTTTTCAGAAACAGTTGTATCCGATGGGGATTGTACGACGAATGGAATAGTCGCATTACTTGAACTGAAATGGACTGCAACGGATGTGTGTGGAAATCAGGCCGAAAAAATACTTTTTGCCAATGTGGTAGACGAATCAAGCCCTGTTTTTATTCAATTCAGTCCGGTATTGTTTGTCGGATGTCATGACAGTATCCCTGTTATGATGGCCACGGATAATTGTGGTGAAGTTATTATAGCCATCGCGGATGAAATTATCCCGGGACCTTGCGAATATGCGTATGATATAGTACGTATCTACAGAGCCACTGATCCTTGTAATAACACTACCACACGTCAACAGATTATCCATGTGGGTAATGGCGGAGGTCCGGCTATCGTTGGCGTTGAAGAAGAGATATGTGATGACCTCACGATTCCGGTAGTGACCGCGTATGATGCATGTGCCGCTCAGTTTGTCAATGTAAGTATGCAACAGGATACATTGGATATTACCTGTCGGGATGGCCTGGTCATCCAGCGCACATGGTCAGCGACAGATGCATGTGGTCATACTACAGTGATACATCAGACCATCATACTTCATGACCTGACACCTCCTGAAATCTATGTGCCCTCCTATTCTGTGATTTATAATTTCCTGGAAAACGATCACAATATCGTCTATCAATCCCAGACAAAGATCATGGATGCGTTGAATGAATTGGATGGTGAGAGTGTGTCAGTATATGATGATTGTGATCATGTGATTATTCCTGTAATGACCGTTGATACCTTGTTTGCCGTGGATTGTGAAGCCTCAGGATATGCTGAGCGAAGAATATACACCTGGGTGGCAACGGATATTTGTGGTAATTCTTCTTCCTTATCATTTACGATTGATATCATAGACGATTTATCTCCGGTCTTCAGTGAAATTCATTCGGATACTACTATTATTTGTGCTCCTATGCCTCCGGCAGCGGAAATGATTTTGGTGGATTCCAGTGAAGCTGTAACGATAGTGTATACTGAAGTAGTAGTGTCAGGACCTGGAGTAGGTCAGTTTACGTATACCAGAACATGGATTGCAACGGATTCCTGTCACAATGCAACTACGTTGATCCAACATATCATCTGGCAGCCTGAATCTACTTTGGAATGCAGTATTATTCTTCCGGAAGTGGTCGATTGTAATTCGCATGGAGTCCTTATCACAAGTACTGTTTTAGGAGGTGTAGGACCATATGTCTATGATTGGCGGATTGTCGGTGAGAAATGTTTTCTCCAGGCAGGACAAGGGACACCTGAGATCCAGGTCTATATGGGATGGGCGGATGTAAAAATAACCTTGACCGTAACGGATACATTTGGTTGTGTTTCGATGTGTATGACATGGTTACATTGTACTGATCAGTCCGAAACGCAATTTGCCAACGGTGAAGAGGCAAATCCAGCAGTGACGCTACTTGATCCTGCGGTTGTTTTTGAACAGAGCGGGATTGAAAGTGTGATGGAAAAGGGCCTTATGAAACTCAATTTATGGCCAAATCCTGCTGCCGAAACAGTTAACATTAGTTTTGAATCAGGCATGGAAGGTGTTGTGACATACAGTTTTACAAACTTCCTGGGCCAGACATTACTTCAGGACAAGATGAATGTGCATAGGGGATATAATGAGCGGCAGATTGATGCCTTGACATTACCTAATGGCAGTTATCTGATGCAGATAAAATCTGATAAGGATATCTATTCAAGGATTATGGTTATCCTACGTAACAGATAACAGAAATAACGGTGAGAATGCCTATGGACTAGTTCCATGACATGTTAGGGGATCTTTCCATACCAGGAAAGGTCCTTTTTTTTGCGAGTTGCGGTTGCTGAGCTGTAGAAGATGGATGAGGGTAAGCAAGTCGAAGCATGAGTTGTGAGTTGTCAGTCGTGAGGCGTGAGTCGTGAAACGTGAGTAATTGGTGGCCGCTGATTGCTGACTGGATACTGCTGACCGAAAACTGCTTACTCACGCCTCACGTCTCACGATTTACAGCTGCTGGCTGCCCACTGCGGACTGCCCACTGCCGACTGAAAACTGCCTACTGCAGACTGAAAACTGCCCACTGCCGACTAAAAACTGCCGACTAAAAACTGCCAACTGCCCACTGTCGACTGCCCACTGCCGACTGAAAACTGCCCACTACCGACTGAAGACTGCCAACTGCTGACTGAAAACTGAATACCGATTACTGCTTACCGATCACCGATCCAAATGTGTGAATCTTATAACACTTTTCGGCTATAGTATAAAGGGGATAGGTGTCCGCCTGTGCACCTTTGGGGAGTGAAGAATAAACCAATAAAGGATAAACCAATAGATATAACTGAAATGCAAAAATCCAAGGCTTTTACACCGGCTGACCTCGTTCAATATGTTCCAAATGCAGTTGTGACCAAATCGATTCTGGAAAAGCCCCGGGGCAATATCAGCATTCTTTCCTTTGACAAAGGTGAAGGTCTCATTGAAAAGATAACACCTTTTGATACGTTTGCGCAGATTATTGAAGGCACAGCGGATGTTGTTATCAGTGGAGAACGTAATCAGCTCCTGACCGGACAGTATATCGTCATTCCGGCGCATTCACCTTATTTGGTTTCATCAGATCAGCGGTTTAAAATGATGGTAACGGTGATTAAAAGCGGTTATCAGGTATGAAACAGTTGCAATCGATGGAACAGCATTGCTTTACAGCTTTACATGTGCATCAGAAGGATATAGCATATGCTGTTGATCAGGCAAATACGATGCAAGCCCGCAGACAGTACTATAATAATCATGTTTTGAAAACGGACGGCATCCCAAATCCACCATATATACAAAAACCATTTTCAACTGAAGAAAGAGAACAGCGTGCCCAGGCCTTTAAGCAGAGAAACCAAAGTCTGAAGTATTTTATTAAACTTATTCAACAAGAAGTGGTCACCTAACCTTTGAGATATTTCTTATTCCATACATCATCGAATCATAAATGCTAATGAACCATGGGAAAAAAATTCACACCTCCTGATCCGACAGGAAGTTGGAACGAGCGTAAGGATAGACTAAAGCAACAATTTCCAATTTTGACAGATAGTGACCTTATCCTCGGCACAAAGAACAGGGAGGAGATGTTTGGAAACTTGTTATCCAAATTGGATATGACCCCGGATGAATTACATGCCATTATAAGAGCTCTTTAATGACAATAGCCCATGTTACCATTTCGTACTAACAACCTGGTTTATGCTTCCCACGGGAAATTATGTGTAAATTGTATTTTTAAAATTCACTCATTAGATGCTGATTGACAAATTGAAGCTTAAAGGGCATTCACTATCGAAAGTGAGAAGCATCTATGTTTTTACAACAGTTTTCCTTGTAGGCCTTTCGATTTACACTTTTATCCAGATATTGCATTTGTTTGAAGCTTCAGCGTTGATCCAACATACAAGTGAAGTCAAGGAATCGCTGCAAACGATTTCCATCACCTTGCTGGATGCAGAGTCCAATAAGCGAGGTTACCTCTTGTCCGGAGATTCATCTTTAGTATACAAAAAAGAGCATGCACTACAAGTGCTCAAGACAGAACATGATGTGCTCGCAGAGTTGCTTAAGGATAATGTGGAACAAAGCAATAACCTTCAGGCATTAGATTCGGCTATCCAAAGGAAACTTCTAAGTCTCAACAATATTTGGAATAATGGAAGTCCGTTGCCTGTCACCTTTTCCTTGAAAGAAAATGTAGATGATGGAGTTGAGAAAATGGATAGTGTCAGGTTGTACCTTGACCGGATGAATCTGGCTGAATCCCAATTATATGCTAAGCGTTCACAAGTCTATTCCAGGTTGTCCGTTATTACACCCATATACATCATTGTCCTTTTTCTTGGAGCGTTGCTGATCCTTTTCTTTTCTTATTTCAGGCTCAATAGTGAGCTTAGAGAATCCCAGCTTTTGCATAGTGCCTTGAAGGAGCAAAATCAAGGCAGATTGATTTTAGGCGAGGAGCTCATAATGGCAAACCAGGAACTTGCATTCCAGATCAAAGAAAAGGAGGAACGAGCATCGGAGCTGACCATAGCGAATACAGAACTTGCCTTTCAGAACGAAGAGAAAGAAAAGCGAGCTGCTGAACTAGCCATCGCCAATCTTGAACTGGGTTTTCAAAATGCAGAGAAAGAAAAGCGGGCTGCTGAACTGGCCATCGCCAATCTTGAGCTGGGTTTTCAGAATGAAACAAAGGAAAAACTTGCACGTGAGCTGATTATCGCCAACCATGAACTTGCTTTCCAAAACGAAGAGAAAGAAAAGCGGGCAGTTGAACTTTTTAAAGCCAACAAAGAGCTGCAATTGTTCCTGAATATATCGAGTCATGACTTGCAGGAACCTCTCAGGAAGATACAAATGTCTGCTTCCAGGATTGAGGATGCGGATTTCAACTCATTATCTCCTAAAGGGAAAGATCATTTTGTAAAAATGCAGGAGGCGGCCCGCAGCATGCAAACACTGATAGAAGATCTATTGACCTATTCCCGCACCAATACGGAAGAGCGAATATTTGAGTTCGTCGATCTTGACCTCATTATCGAGGAAGTGAAAGAGGAACTTAAAGAAGCCATTGACGAAAAACAAGCCATTGTAGAAATTACAGATCACTGTGAAGCGAATGTCATTCCTTTCCAGTTTCGGCAGCTTATTTACAATATGCTTTCCAATGCTCTTAAGTTTTCTATTCCGGGAAAACCACCTCACATCCTGATTTCCAGCTGTATTAAAAAGGGAAGAGATTGTAAAAATGAAAAGCTTTTGCCAGACCAGGAATACTGCCACATCACCATCAAGGATAACGGAATTGGGTTTGAACCTGAATACAGCGAAAAAATATTTGAGGTATTTCAACGATTGTATGGAAAAGAGGTCTACAAAGGAACCGGAATAGGGCTTGCCATTGTTAAAAAAATTGTAGAGAACCATAATGGTGTTATTATAGCTACAAGTCAGTTGAATCAAGGGGCTACCTTTGATATTTATATACCAACAAAAACATCCGCATAAAATGGATAGCAAACCGATACAAATTATTCTTGCGGATGATGATGAAAGTGACCGCACCAATTTTATGGATGCTTTGGAAGAATCCAGGATTAAGACAGTCGTATTTACTGTCAAGGATGGTGTAGAACTGATGGAACTCCTGAGCAAGGAGGATACCCCGGTACCACATTTGCTATTCCTTGACCTTAACATGCCCAGGAAAAATGGCCTGGCGTGTTTGAAGGAGATACGACAAAGTGAAAAATTAAAGGATGTAGCTGTTGCCATTTATTCCACCTCTTCCTATGACAAGGATATAGAAGAAACGTTCCAGGAAGGAGCCAATGTGTATATTAAGAAGCCAACGGATTTTAAAGTGCTCAAAAGTGTATTGGACAAAGTCCTGAGCGCAGCCTATGTCTACCGTGAGCCTCCTTTTAGTATAGCCAATTTTATTTTCAAAATTTAGATAGTGATACAGTGTTAAAAAAAAAGATCCTGCACACATAACCTGAGCAGGATCTTTTTTTTGTCTCTAATTCATTCATCTATTTCTGTGCAGCAGCCATGGCAGGTGGTGTTGGTTCCGGTACCACATTCTTAATAGGCTTGGTTGATTTCAGGTACGCGAATACAGCTTTCAATTCATCATCCGTCATGTTCCTGTACATCTGCCAGGGCATAGGAGGTAACAAGGGTCTGGCAGTGGCTATGCCTTTGAATTTGCCATCACGGATAGCTGTGATAAAATTGCTTTCTTGCCAGGTACCAATGCCTGTTTCGTCTGAAGTCAGGTTAGCAGTATACGAGATACCCCATGGTCCCGCCCATGCAGTCAACGTGTTTGTGACAATGTTCCCTTTGCTTTCCATGAGTTTGCGGTCTACATCCGGTCCCGGTTGTGAAGAAGGGTGGCCGGATAAAAGTAAGGTACTGTCCAGTTCAGGGCCCATAGGTCCCATTTTCTTTGGTGTGTGGCAATCATTGCAGCCACAGATGGTCACGAGGTGCTCACCCCATTTAACCTGGGTGTCATAGCCACCATAATTGGCTGTGGCATTTCCGTACGGTGTTGTAGCTGCTGTTTCTTCCGGTTTTCCTGCACATTGTGCGAGAAGGATAACCGCGGCGAGACAGGCAAAGCCGAAGATAAGTGAGGACTTTTTCATAATAGTGGTGGTTTGTTTTGTTAAAAAAAAGTATCTAAAATTACAATTCTCCAAGGAAACACCATAGTGCATTGGGCATAGAGCATAGAGCATAGAGCATAGAGCAGAGGGCATAGAGCAAAGAGCATAGAGCCAGGGGTGTGAATGATTTACCTTATTTCCACTGTATCTCCATTTGGAATAAAATCGACCGAAAATCAAAAACTACTAACTACTAACTACTAACTTCTAACTTCTAACTTTTACCTCCGTTCATAAACCGTCGCCTTTTGATCAAAGGTCCTGATCACCTTGTACGACGACGCAAGCCTGAGTGCAAGAATATTATCCTCTGGTATAGGCTTTCCGATCAGAATGAAGCGTGGGTTTTGATCAAGGATCTTATTGAGCTCAACTTCCTGATCAATATTCAACGCCTTGATATTTCGCACATCCCACAAAAGAGAACGATGTACATACGGTGTTGGACTTGCTGTGCCCGTCAGCAGATAAGTGATATGGTGATAATTTCCTGTGTACAGGATATCACCCGGTTGCAGAAGGGTATTGAGGTAGGCCGCCACTTCCTTTGGATAATCCTTTTTATCCAGGAAGTCTGCTTTTTGAAAACCCATATTGAGCACAACCAAAACGATCAGCAAGGAGTATACAAATACAGGTTTACGCATCCAGCCGATTGATTTCGGGACTTCCCGACGCCGATCAAAAAAACTTCCTGCCAGTAAACTCATGGGTGCCATCACCTGGATAAAATAATGTCCAAAAAATTTACCAGGCATGAGGACAATGATTAAAGCCATCAAAACCCAAAGCACACTCAGTACAGGCAATGAAGGACCGGTGACACGCCATTTACCGGCACAATACACAAACCAAAAGGTGATGGGGAGATATCGTGCAAAGCAATCCAATAGAAAGACGAGATAATCACCCACCGGTGGATGATGAAAATACCTTCCACTCAATTCAAACGTGAAAAACAGGAATGTTTCTTCCATGCCCATCTGCCTGTAATACCACCAGGTAAAAGCCAGCGGTAGCAGAAATCCGAAGCCCATCAAGAAACATCGTGTCAGCCACCATGTCCATGATCTACGATCCATCACCTGTCTCCAGATAAAAAACAAACCAAGGGCTATGGCATCGAAGAGAACTACATATTTGATCATGAAACCCATGCCCAGTAAAAGCCCCGCGAGGAAAAACCAAACGAAATGTTGGTATTTTATAACCAAGTAAATGGCGGTGATGGTAAACAGCACGAAGAAAAGCTCTGTATTGGGGGACACACCATAAAAGGTGAAGATGGACGTCATCAATATATAGAGTATACCACTGGCCACCGGGCCTGAATTATATATCTCAGGAGATGATGGTGGAAGTAATAACCGATGCACGAGGTAAATCATCCAGGAAGAGAGTGCAATCCACAGGGCTGTGATCAAACGGATTACAAAAATGGATTTGCCAAAAATGCCCTGGAAAATAGCGAAGAGGGAAAAGATACCAATCGGTTTGGTATCAATCACATCTTTCCAATACACCTTGCCATGCAACAGCGCATTTGCAATCACGATGTAGGTTGACTCATCGTGATCGATGACCGTTGGGAAAAATGAAAGAAAACGCAGTAGCAGCGTGAAGCCTATGAAGGCACCAAGTACCCGAAAGGGATTGGAGAATAGTTGGTTAGCCGAAATTTTTGACATGCAGTAGAAGTAGTAAGGTAAGCATTTATACAAATGGCCATCATGGAGTATGATTACAGATTCTTTGCGCCCGATTGAACTGTTTGCGTCTGTGGGAGTTTTAAGGCTTATCTATGCAGTGAAATTGCATACCCACACCACCAATTAATCCAATGGAAGAACCACAGCAAACGCTCACCGCTGACCAGGCAAAAGCAACCCCTGCTAAAATCCCTTTTACTGACTATCAGCGATTTATCATAGTCTTACTGGCATTTTTACAGTTTACGATCATCCTGGACTTCATGATTATCTCTCCGCTGGGAGATATCCTGATGAAGACAATGGGACTGAGTACGTCCCAGTTTGGCTCCGTCGTATCTGCGTATGCAATCAGTGCCGGCATCTCAGGTATACTGGCCGCGGGGTTTGCGGACAAATTTGACCGCAAGCGGTTGTTGCTTTTCTTTTATACCGGATTTATCATCGGCACCGCCTTTTGCGCAATGGCATATAATTATCACACTTTACTCCTGGCCCGCATAGTGACCGGGATTTTCGGAGGTGTCATTGGTGCTATTTCGATGGCAATCATTACGGATTTATTCAGCCTCAATCAACGGGGTAGGGTGATGGGTTTTGTGCAGATGGCCTTTGCAGGGAGTCAGATACTCGGGATACCCATCGGTCTCTTTCTCGCCAATAAATGGAGCTGGCATGCAACATTTATTATGGTGGTTGTGCTTGCCATTTTCATTGGAATTGCTGTTGTGTTGAAGTTGAAACCTATCACGGAACATTTGAAACAGCAACACGATAAAAGTGCATTGCAGCATCTTTGGCATACAATTCAAAAGAAAGATTATCGGATTGGCTTTATGGCCACAGCGTTGTTGTCATTAGGTGGGTTTATGCTGATGCCTTTTACCAGTGCGTTTATTGTCAACAATGTGTTGATACCCCAGGATCATCTGCCGATCATCTTCATGTTTACCGGACTGTCATCGATCATCATCATGCCGCTGGTGGGTAAACTGAGTGACCGTATTGATAAGTATAAAATATTCTTTGCCGGATCTATTCTTGCGATGATCATGGTACTGGTGTATACCAATCTTACCCCTGTTCCGATCTGGGTCGTCATCGCGGTCAATATGGTCTTGTTTATGGGTATCATGAGCCGCATGGTGCCGGCCTCTGCATTAAATTCTGCAGTACCTGAAATGTATGACCGTGGTGCGTTCATGAGCATCAATGCCAGTTTACAGCAGATGGCTGGAGGGGTGGCTGCGATTTTTGCCGGTTTCGTGGTGGTGCAACAAACGAAGACCAGTCCATTGCAGCACTTCAATATACTGGGCTATGTGATGGTCGTGATTATGCTTTTGAGCTTGTTCCTGGTGTATCGGGTGAGTGAGTTGGTAAAAATGAAAGCCCATAAAAGCATCCTTTAAAGCAGTAGTCTTATCGAATACTTCGTACACTAATAGATAAAGGATTCCCCAGTAGGATAGCGCGATTGCCTTATCTTTGAGGGTATACAATCCTTCTCATGCACGAGGCTGATAAAGCACTCAGATTAGAACCTATGGATCATAAGCGACTCTATCGTATCGCTCTTGCCCTCGCTGTATTTACGATCGTCTACAATCTTGCTGAAGGTATCATTGCTACATGGTTTGGCTTCCATGACGAAAGCACGACGCTTTTTGGATTTGGTGTCGACAGTTTTATTGAATTGATCTCCGGTCTTGGTATCGCACATATGGTAGTGCGCATGCAAATGAATCCTACTGCCAACCGCGATCCATTCGAGCGCACAGCACTGCGCGTAACGGGTGTTGCCTTTTATCTCCTCGTCGTTGGCCTGCTGGTTTCTGCTGCATATAATCTTTGGTCAGCGCATAAGCCAATTACAACATTCTGGGGTGTGATAATTTCAATGATTTCCATTGTTGTTATGCTGGTACTCATCTACTGGAAGACACGCATCGGCAAGCAATTGCATTCAGAAGCCATGCTGGCCGATGCGCAATGTACCAGGGTGTGTATTTATATGTCCGTCATCTTGTTGGTGTCAAGTGGAATCTACGAACTTACCCACATTGCTTATATTGATGCCATCGGCACCTTAGGTCTCGCCTATTTTTCGTTTAAGGAAGGAAAGGAGTGCTTTGAAAAGGCGAAGAGCGATACGTTTTGTGCATGCGACCATTAGCGTAGGCATAGAGCATAGGGCAAGGAGGTTTAAAGTGAGTAGTTAGCAGTGAGTAGTTACCAGTTATAATTTTTAAACCGTAAGATTTAAGAAGGGGATTGAGATGAGTGAAACAAGCTCAGGGACCGACAATTAAAGCTACTCACAACTCACTGCTAACTTCTCACTGCTAACTCCTCTTTTGCCCCTAAATCCCCTAAAGGGGACTTCAAAAGATGGATTGCCATGCCACCTGATCGTGAACTACTAACTTCTCACTGCTAACTTCTCACTGCTAACTCCTCTTTTGCCCCTAAATCCCATAAAGGGGACTTCAAAAGATGGATTGCCATGCCACCTGATCGTGAACTACTAACTTCTCACTGCTAACTCCTCTTTTGCCCCTAAATCCCATAAAGGGGACTTCAAAAGATGGATTGCCATGCCACCTGATCGTGAACTACTAACTTCTAACTACTAACTTCTCACTGCTAACTTCTAACTTTCACACGTATCTTGTTCCCATGAAAAACTTCAGAAACATTTTTTACTTCATTCTCGGAATGATCCTCATCACAGCCTGTATTGGAAAGATCGATGAAAACCTGATCCATGGCGAATGGAAAGGTGCTGAATGGCTGATCGAAGGACAGACCGGAGATTATGATGCCACTTCTGCATCGTTTATGTTTGATGAAAAAGGAAAATACACTTTTGATTACGCTGGCTCGGGCGAATCGGGAAAGTACCACATCAGCAACAACGAATTGTTTACCACCCCGGACGGCGGCATCCAGATGATGGTCAAGATCGAAAAGCTGACAGTCGATACGCTCGTCATGCAGATGAATCGTGGGGGGACTGCGGAGAAGCTGACGCTGGTGAAGAAATAGCTATCAGCTGTCAGCTATCAGCTGTCAGCTGTCAGTTGGAGCTTACTATACAAAATTGTCAGCCCATGCTTCGACTTCGTTCATCACGTGCAACTCGCAATGCGAATTGCTAATAACTAATAACTAACTAACTGATAACTGCTGATAGCTGATAGCTGATAGCTGAAGGCTGATAGCTCACAGCTCGTGCACCATAATCTCCCTCAGGTTCAATTGCTTCTTCTCCTCCCGGAAATCGATGCAAAACTGCGTATGATACCGGTGCTTGCGTATAAAATTAACCTGGATCTCATTGAAGCGGCGCGTGGTCAGATGGGGATCGTAATGCAGGAATTCCTTGAACAATAACTGGCTAATAGGACGAAATAGATCTGTGCCCAGATATTCAAGATCAGCATCCGCTACTATTTTCTCGCACAGGGTTTTTGGTTGTTGCGGGATCTTGGTGGCCATGATCATGCCGCAGATTTTCTGGATGTCTTCCTGGCTGTAATGAAGTTGTAATAATTTTTCGGAAGCCATGCTGCAGCCTAACTCCTCGTGATGATAGTTTTGTTTGATAAAACCTATGTCATGAAACAACGCCGCAATTTTGATCAGGTTGAGATCATGGCCTGAGATGTTTTCCTTTTTAGCAATCATTTCCGCCTTTTCAATGACATTGGCGGTGTGCTCCGGTGTATGGTACGTGAGATAAGATGGTAATTTGGTGCGCAGCGTGGTGAAAACCTCATCGTGGAGTTCCTGGTATATACCCATCGGCTAGTGTTTTACTTTTTGTTTGATGATACCACCAGTTACTTCTTTAATACTCTCTATAAAAATAAAGGCATTTGGGTCTACCTCCATAATCGCTAACCGCAGCCTGTGAATTTCCAGCCTGGTCACGATCGTCATGATAATATCACAATCATGTTTGATGTGAAAGCTCGCAGGCAAATAGCCACGCTCTCCTTTGAATACGGAGATGGCTTTATGAAAATCATTTACGATTACGCTTTTGATCAATTCATGTTTGCCGGAGATCACGGTGAGTGCCGTATATTCTTCAAAACCATCTACCACATAATCGGAAATCTTCATAGCGGTGAAGTAGGTAATGATGGAATACATGGCCACTTCCCAGGTGTATAAAACCGCTACGGCAAGAATCACACAAGTGTTAAACATCATGACGATTTCACTTGTAGACAGCCCAAATTTTCGGTTTGTATAAGCAGCGATCACTTCCAGTCCATCCAATACACCACCGCCTTTAATGACCAGCCCGATACCCAACCCAATAAAAAACCCTCCGAAAAGGGCGATCAGGATGGGGTCTTCGGTTTTGATACCATTGATAGGAATGAATATCAAGGCAGTAGTCAATAAGCCTATCGATATGGATGTTTGTACAGCAAAAGTTTTTCCAATCTTTTTGTAACCGATGATGATGAATGGGATATTCAATACGATAAGGATAAGGCCTATGTACTCTTCACTTCCATGACTCACCAGAATGGATAAACCAGTGACACCACCATCAATAAAGTGATTGGGAAGCATGAAGCCTTTGAGGGCAAATACGGCCGACAATACACCTGCCACTGTAAATAATATGGTATAGGTTGAGAATATCCTTTTCCAGTCTATTGAATCAGTATGTGTCATACTATGGCCTTTAGTGAGGATTCTATATACGTAAAAATACCCTTTTTGGCCATATTTGGAACAATTGGCAATTGTGAGTTGTGAATGGT
>JAGOIB010000150.1 GCA_017995875.1 Saprospiraceae bacterium | reverse complement strand
TGTTTATCCGGAGCGAAGGCCTGATCGGCAGCAAGGAGGATATAGAAAATATTTTTATCAAGACCACTTCGAGCGGAGCCCCATTGTTTATAAGGGATGTAGCAGAGATCAATATTGGTTTTGCCACCCGGTATGGGGCTATGTGCTATAATGACCAGGGCGAGGTAGCCGGTGCTGTAGTGATGATGCTCAAGGGCGCCAACAGCAGTAAGGTGATCAAAAATGTCAAGGAGCGAATCGAACAGATACAGAAGACACTCCCTGAAGGCGTGGTGATTGAACCATTCCTTGACAGGACAAAAATGGTTAACAATGCGATTGGTACAGTTGAAAAAAATCTGATGGAAGGTGCACTTATCGTTGTTTTCATCCTTGTGATTTTTCTTGGGAGCCTTAGGGCCGGGCTATTGGTGGCTTCTGTTATTCCGCTGGCGATGCTTTTTGCTATCATCCTGATGAACACGTTTGGTGTCAGTGGCAACCTGATGAGTCTTGGTGCGCTTGATTTCGGACTTATCGTTGATGGTGCTGTGATCATTGTCGAAGCTGTGATGCATCAACTGACCCACAGTAAAAAATTCAGTCACGTCAATCAACTCTCCAAAGGGGATATGGATCATGAGGTCACCTTTTCGGCAAGTAGGATGATGAATAGTGCTGTGTTCGGCCAGATCATCATCCTGATTGTGTATCTACCGATATTCACCCTGGAAGGTATTGAAGGGAAAATGTTTAAGCCGATGGCACAAACAGTGGCTTTCGCATTATTGGGAGCGTTTGTTTTATCCCTTACCTATATTCCGATGATGAGCGCACTAGTGTTGAGCAGGAAAATAAAGCATAAGCCGAATCTCTCAGACCGCATCATGTTTCAAATTGAAAGAGTATATCAACATGCGCTGTCCAGCGTGCTGAATTTTCCAAAAACGGTGCTTGCTACTGTGATTGCATTATTTGCAGGAGCACTTTTCACACTATCGATGTTAGGAGGCGAATTTATTCCTGCACTTGAGGAGGGAGATTTTGCGGTAGATACAAGAGTATTGACTGGAAGTAATCTAACAGCAACCATTGAGAGTACACAGAAAGCTGCACATATTCTAAAAACCCAATTTCCTGAAGTAGAAAAAGTTGTAACCAAGATCGGCAGTGGTGAAGTACCGACAGATCCTATGCCCATGGAGGCAAGTGATATGATGGTCATCCTGAAAGATAAAAAAGAGTGGACTTCGGCTAAAACCTTTGATGAGCTGGCGGAGAAAATGAGCCTTGCACTTGAAGATGTTCCCGGTATAACTGCAGGTTTTCAATACCCAGTTCAAATGCGATTTAATGAACTGATGACAGGTGCCCGGCAGGATGTGGTCTGTAAAATATTCGGAGAAGACCTGGATACACTCGCCCATTATGCAGCACAATTGGGCGCTATCGTCAACAGTGTAGAAGGAAGCGAAAATATTTTTGTGGAACCGGTAACAGGAATGCCACAGATCATTATCGATTACAATCGTGCGGCGATAGCACAGTACAATCTGAATATAGAGGACATCAACAGAGCAGTGAATACTGCTTTTGCAGGGCAGAGCTCGGGCTGGGTCTTTGAAGGGGAAAAGCGTTTTGATCTTGTCGTTCGCTTGCAAACCGATCAGCGTGAAAATTTGGAGGATGTACAGAACCTGCTCATTCCCACTCCGCTAGGGACGCAGGTTCCATTGTACCAACTAGCCAATGTGGAAATCAGAAATGGTCCAAACCAGGTGCAACGCGAAGATGCAAAGCGCAGAATTGTCATTGGTTTCAATGTGAATGGCAGAGATGTGCAAAGCATCGTAAATGACCTGCAGGAAAAAGTGGATGCACAGATTGTACTTCCCGTCGGCTATTATATAACCTATGGTGGCGCTTTTGAAAACCTTATTGCAGCAAAAAAACGACTTGGCATTGCAGTGCCTGTTTCACTGGTGATGATCTTCATCCTTTTGTTTTTTGCCTTCAATTCGATGCGGCATGGTTTGTTGATCTATACAGCTATTCCTTTGTCAGCGATCGGAGGTATTTTTTTCCTGGCGTTTCGGGGCATGCCATTTAGTATAAGTGCAGGAGTTGGGTTTATTGCTCTATTTGGTGTGGCTGTGCTTAATGGTATTGTATTGATTGCAGAGTTTAACCGACTGAAGAAGGAGGGCCTTACGGATCTGCATCGTATAGTCCTGATGGGTACAAAAGTCAGGTTGCGTCCTGTCATGATGACGGCCTTTGTAGCCTCCCTTGGTTTTTTGCCAATGGCGCTAAGCCAGGGTGCAGGTGCTGAAGTACAAAGGCCTCTGGCTACCGTGGTGATTGGTGGATTGCTGATTGCCACCTTTCTGACGCTTTTTGTTTTGCCCGTCCTGTATATCATGTTTGAAAAAACGGGCAAGAGCCTGCTAAAACCTAAGGTTGCAATTAGCCTATTCATGATGATCTACGTATTTTCATCACCACTGACTGCACAGGATACGATTTCATTGGGTAGGGCCATTGAAGTAGCCATGCAAAATAATCTGAGTGTAAAAAACGAAAAGCTCAGGTCAGAATACCATGAGAAGCTATCAACTTCTTCCAGCGTAATTCCTCAAACCAGTCTTACGGCTGAGATAGGTCAACTCAATAGTGCGTATACCGATACACGTTTTGGAATTTCGCAATCCATTAGTTTTCCAACAGTATATGCCAGGCAACGAAAAGTGAATGAAGAGGAATGGAAGGCGGCAGTCCTCAGTATGCATTTAAAGGAAGAAGATATTAAACGGGCAGTTACACATTTTTTCTATTCCATGTTGTTGCTTAAGGAAAAGGAAAAACTATTACTGGCTGTGGATAGTAGTTATACTGCCTGGGTGGAAAAGGCAGCATTGCGTTTCAATATGGGGGAAAGCAATGTCCTTGAAAAAACTACCGCTACTATTCAACTTGGAGAAATCCGCAGACAAGTTAAAAACCTGCAGCAGGAAATGGAATTGGTCCGGATTCAATTACAACTACTGCTTAATGTAGCAGAACCGTTGGAACCTAATGCGGCGTCCTTCAAGATGGAGGACGCGTTTCTTGCGGATAGCTCACTGATCCTGAGGCATCCTCAAATGATGTTGGCGAGGCAACAGATTATAACAGCGGAAAGAATGACAGCACTGGAGAAGTCTAAACGTCTGCCGGAATTGAGTATTGGATATTTTAATACCAGCATGCAAGGAACAGGTGCCGATGATATTTATTATACATCATCAAAACGTTTCAGTGCTGCCCAGGTAGGAGTGGGGATTCCGATCTTCCAACATGCGCAGAAAGTCAGATCAGAAGCTTCCATGGTCAATGAGGCGATAGCAGACAACAATCTGCAACAACAAAAGCAGCATTTGAGCGCAGCTTATCGGGATGCGCACCTACAATACCAAAACAGCACGCAGGCTGTTGAATTTTATGAAAGCTCGTCTCTGCAGGATGCAAAACTGATTCGCGAAACTGCAGATCGTCAGTTTGAACGAGGAGAAATTGGTTTCCTGGAATGGATCATGTTGATATCTCAGGTTATCACCATTCATACTCAATATCTGGATGCATGCGCATCCCTCAATGAAAGCATCAATACATTAAATTATCTAACCGTCAATCAACGTTAAAATGAAATATATAATCATCATCTCCATCATCACGTTTTTGTTATCTGCATGTGTAAAGCAGGACAACACCTCAACTCCTTCGGCAACTGATACAGTAATGGAAAACACTGTTATGATGACGGATGCACAGATACAATCTGCCCGGGTTCAACTTGGAAAAGTAGAGAAGAAGGATATTTCTACCATTCTAAAAGTTAATGGGACAGTGGATGTGCCACCACAAAGCCTGGTGTCTGTAAGCATGCCACTAGGTGGTTACCTCAAATCAACGCAACTATTGCCAGGCATGTATGTACGCAAGGGAGAAGTTATTGCGACCATGGAAGATCAGCAATATATTCAGTTGCAGGAAGACTACCTGGTTACGAAATCCAACCTGCTCTATGCCGAATCAGAATACACCCGACAAAGTGAATTGTTTGCGACTAAATCAACTAGTGAAAAAGTGTATCAACAGGCGCGCATGGAATATGACAATCAGAAAATTGCTTTGCATGCCCTGGCTGAAAAAATGCAATTGATCCACCTTAACCCGATGACACTTACGGAGAGCAATATTTCACGTACGGTGCAAATTTATGCACCGATCAGTGGGTTTGTCTCTGATGTCAAGATGAATATCGGGAGATACGTAACAGGGACAGATGTCCTGTTTGAATTGATCAACCCCTCTGACATCCATCTTAACCTCAGGGTCTTTGAAAAAGATATCGACAAACTCTCGATTGGTCAATCGGTGATGGCGTATACCCTGCATCAACCGGATAAAAAATATCCCTGTGAAATCATGCTGATCAGCCAGGCCCTTTCTTCCGACAGAACAGCCGAAGTACATTGTCATTTTGAAAAATATGATAAAATCCTCCTTCCCGGGATGTACCTGAATGCAGAAATAGCTGTCAGAAATCATAATGCCAATGTAGTGCCGGAAGATGCCATTGTTAGTTTTGAGGGGAAGAATTTTCTATTTGTGGCTGTCACAAAGAATGAATTTAAAATGATTGCAGTGGAAACCGGAGTGATGGAAAATGGGTTTATGGAAATTAAGAATGTGGAATCTTTTTCCGATCTGGATATAGTGACTTCAGGAGCATATACCATCCTGATGGAAATGAAAAACACGTCAGAGGAATAATGCCGTGAAATGTTTGTGCTGCCGGATACATATACCGGAACAAGGTATGTCTGTTCGGCAGTGTAAATATCAAGAGGCAATAAGGAGCATGCGTCGTAAGAATGTAAGATC
>JAGOIB010000149.1:3610-4914 GCA_017995875.1 Saprospiraceae bacterium | reverse complement strand
TATCCGGAAGCCTTAGTTGAATCTGTTATCTCTCCAACATCCGTTGCACAACAACAGATCCAAATCAAGAAAGGTGAAGATCTTGGAGTCGATGGCTTGCTTTCCTTGCTGGTAGATATTGGTTTTGATCGCGTCGATTTTGTTTACGAGCCGGGACAATTTTCCATACGAGGAGGTATCATCGATATTTTTTCGTTTGGCAATGAATGGCCTTATCGTATCGAACTCTTTGATGAAGAAGTGGAAAGCATCAGGCTATTTGATCCGCTGACACAACTTTCGCAACGAAATCTTTCGGTCGTCAACATCATTCCTAACGTTCAGACACATTTCGCTAGCCAGGAATATATTCCTCTTTTACACGCCATTCCTTCCAATACCATCGTGTGGATCCAGGAGCCAGGGCTGATCATCGATCGGTTTCAGGATATGTTTGAACGCTTGTCAGCTATCAGCACGATCGATGTCGATCCGGAGCATCAGGCTGTGCAGCGGTTTATTAAAGAAAAACAATATACCCCTACACATTCCTTCATCAGTTCGCTGAAATCAATGCGCATGGTCATTGAAGGCGATACATCTGAATTATTACCGGCTTCTACCGGTATTACGTTCAAGATGAAATCACAGCCGAGCTTCAATAAAAACTTTCCGCTACTCATCGATGATCTCAAAGCACAGACCAAAGCCGGACGAACCAATTATATTTTTACTGCAAATGCGCGACAGGTAGAACGCTTCTACGCCATTTTCGAAGACTTAGGCGCACAGGTTCAGTTTACACCTATTGTCAAATCCATCCATGAAGGGTTTATAGATACGTCCGCAAAAGTGGTCTGCTATACAGATCACCAGATATTCGAACGCTTTCATCAATATCATCTTCGCAGAGGTTTTACCAAAGACCAGGCACTCAATGTGCGCTTATTGCGTGAACTTCAACCAGGCGATTATGTGACACACATTGATCACGGCATCGGCAAATATTCAGGCCTCGAAAAAATAAATATAGGCGGGCACGTGCAGGAATCGGTGAGATTGTTTTACAAAAACAATGACATCCTTTACGTCAGCATCCATTCGCTTCATAAGATTTCAAAATTTGTGGGCAAGGATGGGACAGAACCTGTCCTCAGCAAGCTCGGCTCCGATGCATGGGAAAATCTCAAGCGAAAGACCAAATCCAAAGTAAAAGACATCGCGCGCGAACTCATCAAGCTATATGCACTTCGCAAAAATGCACCCGGCTTTGCTTTTGCACCGGATGGATATCTCCAAAATGAACTGGAAGCATCCTTCATCTA
>JAGOIB010000149.1:0-3510 GCA_017995875.1 Saprospiraceae bacterium | reverse complement strand
CCCAATGCCAACACAATCATCATCAATCACGCCAATCAATTTGGCCTGAGCGACCTGCATCAATTACGGGGACGTGTAGGTAGGTCGAATAAAAAGGCGTTTTGCTATCTCTTCGCCCCACCATTAAGTTCGCTGACGCATGAAGCCAGAAAACGTCTCCAGACTGTTGAAGAATTTTCGGATCTCGGAAGTGGGTTTGATATCGCAATGCGCGATCTCGATATCCGCGGTGCCGGAAATCTGCTGGGTGGCGAACAAAGTGGTTTTATCTCCGACATAGGTTATGAAACCTATCAGAAAATCCTGGAGGAAGCTATTCAGGAACTGAAGGAAACAGATTTCAAAGACCTCTTCAAGGAGCAGATGGAGCGCGATCGGAAATATGTGCAGGATGTGCAGATCGATAGTGATACTGAAATGCTAATCCCGGATGAATACGTATCCAATATTGATGAACGCTTACGTTTGTATACTGCCCTGGACAATATTGAATCGGAGGAAGGCATTCAAAATTTTGCCAAAGCGCTGGAAGATCGTTTCGGCCCAAGACCCAAAGTGGTAGAGGAATTATTTGAAGGATTGCGCATGCGATGGATCGCAAAGTCACTTGGCTTCGACCGGGTGACGCTGAAAGGATCTGTGTTGAGGTGTTATTTTCATAAAAACGCGCAGTCTGCCTATTATGAAAGTGCGATTTTTGACAGACTTATTAAGCTTTTAGGCTCAAAAGGACGTGTTTTGGATATTCAGTTAAAACAATCTGCCACCAGATTGTTACTGATCAAGGAAAAGATGCGATCAATGAAAGCCGCAAGGGAATTTTTAGTTTCATTACAAACAATGACCGAACAGGAAACTTCCTGAGACCCATGGACCAACCAAACCAAATATTTACCAATCCACAAGTTGACCTGGACAGCCTGCCGGAAGCTGACCAGATGGAAATGATTCCCCTGGAATCAGCGTATAAAATGATCCGGTACATTTCGTCAGCCTTCACAGCATTTATACTTATCACGATTAGCTGGATCGTAGTTTGGATACAACCCGGACTGAATCCATATGGATATATTGCAGCTACAGTTATTACTCTTTTTTCCTGGCTGATGATCGTCTACAGCGGTGTGTCCTTTAGCTATATGAGTTATGCTATCCGCGAAAGAGACATCAGTTACAAATCAGGCTGGCTTTGGAAAAGTATGACCACCATACCTTTCAATAGGGTACAACATTGTGACATCAAGCAAGGGATACTTGACCGTCGCTTTGGCCTTTCCAAATTAACCATCTACACAGCCGGTGGTCAGAACACTGACCTTGAAATCCCGGGATTATTGCCGGACACAGCGGAGAAACTCAAAGCATTCATCCTGCGATCGACTGAACAGTCCATCGAGAACGAATAACAAGATGGAAGGCACCTCTCATCTATATCAACCACAAAGGCAATCCCCAAAAGCTGTATTCCTTATACTGCTCAAGTATTTGCGGATTACCATTCGCCAGATGTGGCCGATATTACTGATCGTACTGATCAATCCGACGAGTGGTAAAGGCATCATCATCACTATCATTGCTTTTGGTATTGCATTGATTTCTCTTATTTATTCATTGGTGGCATACACACGCTATTATTACTTTATTCAAAACAATGAATTGTGTGTTCGCTCAGGTGTATTCCGTAAGACGGTATTAAATGTTCCTTTTGACAGGATTCAATCAGTCGATTTTAAAAGGAATCTGGTCCACCAGTTTTTGAATGTAGTGAGTGTTCAAGTGGATACGGCAGGTTCGAAGGGAAGCGAACTGGAACTGGATGCTATCGAGCTTGGTCGTGCCGAAGAACTGCGGGATATTGTTTTGGCGTATAAGAGAGCAAGAAAAGTTGAGACATCTGAAGGAGGAAGTGTAATCCCTCCCATTCCTGTGGCTCAACCACCGGCAGAGCTCATTCTATCCTTGTCTTCAAAGGATCTGATCAAGATTGGTGTGAGTGAAAATCATTTACGAACAGCGGCTATCATCTTTGCTTTCTTTCTTAGCCTGGCAGATGACCTCGATCAATTACTCGGCTGGGATATATACGGACAGTTAGAAGATACTACCACTGCAATGTCATTGGTTGGTATATTGGCAACGCTTATCGCTATTCCTTTATTTATCGGAATTTCCTTCAGCATCACATTGATTCGGACCGTGTTGAAATATTACGGGCTGAAATTCTGGAGAGAGGGTCAGCGATTCAAATTGGTCAGCGGGTTATTTACGCGCAATGAAAAGACGATTCAGCAATCAAAAATCCAGGTCATCCGTTGGGTTACCTCTCCGTTGAAAAGAATCTTTGGCATCTATCAGATGAATATCTATCAGGCCACCAATGTAGATTCAACCCAGGACAGATCATTGATCATTCCGGGGTGTTATCAACAACAGGTAGATGATACGCTGGATACCATTGTACCCGAATTTAAACATGCTGTCTTTACTGCACATCGCATGCATCCGGCTATTGTACGTCTTATGGTTTTTCTATTGGGATTTATTCCTGCTATTCTTTTTGGATTAATGGCCTGGTACAATGAAGGCACTATGCAGTGGTTACTGGTACTTGTACTGCCATTGTCCATCCTGATGGGGTACATGTATCAAACCAAACGCCGGCTTAAGATCCATCCTGACTTTATCGTCTCTGAAGGTGGCATTTTTGGCAATTCCTATAAACTTATTGAAATCTACAAGGTGCAATGTGTGCATATACATTCATCGCCCATGCAGCGGCGTCGTGGTTTGGCATCACTTCATGTCTTTACAGCGGGTGGTGAAATTTCATTTCCGTATCTCGATGCATCGATCGCGCGTCAGGCGAGGGATTATATACTTTACAGGGTAGAGAAGGAAGAAAAGTCGTGGATGTAGGGAAAGTTAGAAGTTAGCAGTTAGCAGTTAGCAGTTTAAAAATCTGCATAAACCTATGAGTAGAGTTGGTAGTCAATTCAACTGCTAACTGCTAGTTTCTAACTTCTCACTTTCTGCCTAGCCACCAGCCTATACCGCCACCTGCAATAGCGGATATGATGGCAAAGGCAACTACATCCATAATGACACCAGTGAAACTATTCATCATAGTGCTCTGAGCATAGATCATAGAGTCATAGGACAGTGACATTAAAAGGCCAACAACAGCACCACCCATAGCTCCTCCCGAAAAACTGGAGAATTTGGCTCCGCCACTGGACAATATATAGGCAAACAGTAATCCAAAAACTACGTTGCCCAAAATCATGAGACCCATGTTCATTTCTTCCATCGGTCTTGTACAAGCAGTATTCATATAACCTGCCATCATATCCGCAAGAAGGATACCGTAGATAAGCCAGCCTAACAGAAAAAAGAGGACAGCTCCAATGAGCGCCCCAACAAGCATTTTTGTATTCATTTCGTTTTGTTTTGATGTGAGGAAAAAATGTCACCTAAAATTAACGAAAAGGGATTGTCATTTCAAAGACTTTT
>JAGOIB010000032.1:17174-18992 GCA_017995875.1 Saprospiraceae bacterium | reverse complement strand
TTTTCCTTCGCCTTCGCCTTCGCCTCAGCCTTTAATGTCTAATTTTGCAGATCATGATTATAAGTGCAATAGCGGCAATGAGTACAAATCGCGTCATTGGGATCGATGGCGGACTTCCCTGGAATCAACCCAGGGACATGAAGTTTTTTAAAGAGACAACTCTTGGGCATCATATTATTATGGGGCGCAACAATTTTGCCTCCCTTGACTATAGGCCACTTAAGGGGAGAACAAACATTGTGCTTACGCGAGATCCCTTTTTTATTACTTCTTCAGCGATGGTCATGCATTCGATTGAGGAAGCGCTGAGTTTTGCTCAGGATGCCGGGGAAGAAGAGGCCTTTATTATTGGAGGTGGAGATATTTTCAAGCAATCAATGCATTTACTTGATAAAATTTACCTCACAGAGGTAATAACTGAGGTGTCTGGAGACACTTACTTTCCGGAGATCGATACGGACGAATGGGTAGTTGAATCATCCCTCTATGCTGAGGCAGATGCAAAAAACGAATTCCCCATGCGTTTTGATGTCCTTCTCCGGAAGGAATAATGGAGGAACAGTTATTACATTTCATCTGGCATCGTCATCTTTTCAATCGTTCAGGCCTGGTCACCACGACCAATGAGCAGGTTGAAATTATTCACACAGGAATGCCCAACCACGACCAGGGCCCTGACTTTCTGCAATCACGTATCCGGATAGGCGATCAGTTGTGGGCGGGCCATGTTGAAATCCATATTAGAAGCTCTGCATGGTTCTTACACCAACATGAGCGAGATACCCACTACAACAATGTCATACTGCATGTTGTGTGGGAAGAAGATCAACCCGCAGTGACCAGTGACGGATTTCGCATTCCATGTATCGAATTGGTGCATAGGGTGGATATGGCCATGCTCGAAAGGTATCGCCATCTTATGAACAACAAGGAGTGGGTACCATGCGCATCTTCATTGCTCCAGGTAAACAGCATCATACGTACTACCTGGTTGGAGCGGATGAAAGCAGAAAGACTTGAGCACAAAACGGAGTTTATCTTAAAGCTTCTGGAACGATGTCAGTATAATTGGGAGCAAACATTTTTTGTAATGCTGGCAAGGCAATTGGGTGCGCCTGCCAACGGTGATGCCATGGAAGTCCTGAGCACAAGGACTCCTCTTAACTTATTACGAAAACACCAGAACAGGACAGATCAGATAGAGGCAATTTTGTTTGGATCTGCCGGGATGTTGGGAAAAGAAATCAACACACCATATGTCATGCATTTGAAAAAGGAATTTGATTTCCTGAGGAAGAAGCACAACCTTCAGCCTATGCCTGCATTGCATTGGAAATTTATGCGGATGCGCCCTCCGCACTTCCCGACAGTCAGGATAGCACAACTTTCAAAGATCATTGCAGATACACAGTATTTCATTTCACTTATGGAGAGCGGGGTATCGGCCGCAGAATGGATCTCCTTGTTTATGGTCAAACCAGATCATGAGTTTTGGGATGATCATTATCATTTCACTGCATCAACTCCGGTGGTTTCAAAACGACTGGGAAAAAATACGGCCATTACACTAGTTATAAATGTTGTTGCGCCCATGATGTTTTTATATGGCAAGCATCAAGGCAAACCTGAATTAAAAGATGAAGCGATCCGGTTATTGGAATCATTGCCGGCGGAAGACAATGCTATAGTAACTGGTTGGAAGCATTGTGGCTGGTTTGTAGAGGATGCAGGTCAAACACAAGCATTGCTACATCTTAAGAAAAACTATTGTGATATGAGGAAGTGTTTGCATTGTGCGATAGGAATGCAGGTTGTTAA
>JAGOIB010000032.1:0-17074 GCA_017995875.1 Saprospiraceae bacterium | reverse complement strand
TAGCGATGCGTAGTGTCATGAGTCTGACGTCTGTGTGTCTGACGTCTGGAGGCTGGAAGAAATCGTCAATCATCAAATGTCCTATACCAATCCGCAATTCGGATACGTTATTGATAGAAGTTGCTAATGATGAAGGGCATGTAAGGCCAATTTAGCCTGCTATTGATCTGAAAATCAATTATTTAAACATAATTTGTATTATTCATATAAAAATTCTTTCCTTTGTAGTGTATTTCTACTTTTACATCTAAAAGCATCAAATAACAAAACATGATAGGATTTTTCTTGCAGGCAACTGCTACCGTTGCAGATCCAAATGCCGTACCAACTGAAGAGAGCATCCGGTTGATTGACATCCTTTTTAAAGGGGGACCCGTGATGATTCCGTTGATCATTCTTTCATTGATTTCGATCGCGTTTATCATCAGCAAATACTTGTTTATCCGCGAGCGGTCCAAGATTGACCATAACCTTGTCAACAGTGTACTTGACAAAGTATCATTGGGTCAATTTGACTCAGCCAACCTGATATGTGACCAGGCCAACAGTTCACTTGGTAATGTGGTCAAGGCCGGCGTATCACAGATAGGCAAGCCAATCGAATACATTGAAAAAGCACTCACCGTTCAATCCAACATTGAAATGAGTGAGATGGAAAGCAAAATGGGTTACATCAGTATGGTGTCAGGTATTGCGCCACGTCTAGGTTTTATCGGGACGATCCTGGGTGTTATCCTGATCTTCTACAACATCTCACAGACAGCGGATATTTCTATTGGGACGATCTCTGCAGGTTTGTACCAAAAGATGATTTCATCTGCCACCGGATTGGTGGTGGGGGTAGTAGCCTTTATCGGGTACAATTACTTGTTGACCAGGATTGATCATTTCTCTTTGCATCTGCAAAAGGAAGTACTTGAATTTATCAAGGGGCTGCAAAAACCGGTAAGATAATATGATGGAGATCCGAAAAAGGAGGCCCTTCCACGATGAAGATGCGATGTCGGCGATGAACGACATCATGTTCTTCCTGTTGTTGTTTTTCTTGATCATCGCGACGATGTCCAATGCTAACATCATCAAGATCCTCCTGCCAAAATCAGACACAACTACCCAGATGGCTAAACAGCCATTGACACTAACCGTTACGGATGACTTGCGATACTATGTCAACTCTAATGAAGTTCCTGCTGCAATGCTCGAAGGGGCTTTGGCAGATGCGGTGAAGCGTAATGAAGACCCAACAGTCGTACTGCGCATTTCAAAAGTATTGACGGTCCAGGATCTTGTCGATGTCATGTCGATAGCTGCAAAGCTGAACCTGAAGATGGTACTGAGCACGGAGAAATAGAAAAAGGCTGAGGCTGAGGCTGAGGCTAAGGCTAAGGCGAAGGTTTTAATTTTATGCATACGCCACGTATAAAATAATGTAGGGGTTCAAAATTTTGAACCCCTACATTATTTTATACCAATACATCTTTTGAATTCTCTACAGATCATCCAATACGTACAGGATTGGGTTTAAAACCGAAGCCCCGAGGAAACGGGAGCGCATATCTGACCAGCCAAATTGTTTGTCCGGAAAATCTGCGTTGTCTTTGAAGGGCATTTCAATGGTCAGTGATAAACAGCCAAAGCGATGTGCTATCTGGTTGCTGCAAAGGGTCATATTAGCGGCACCAAATTTATCAAGGGGATATTTGTGTGTATTCTGAAAGTCAGGGCAGGTGTCCATCCAATGTTCAATAAACTGGCTCTCCATATAGGCCAGGTATTCATTATAATCAGGTATACCTTCAGATGCTGCAATAAAATTATAGGGGATTTCTTCGTCACCATGTACATCGAGTAAAAGATGTACGCCCGTCTCATCCATTCGGTTGCGGACATAAAATACTTCAGGGCTATATTTTTTAGATGGTTTCTGCCATTCACGATTGAGATTGGCACCTGAAGCACTGGAGCGTAAATTACCTGCAATAGAGCCGTCAATATTCATGTTGGGTACGACATAAAACACAGCATCCTCCAATAACTTCCGTGATACAACGTCATCAGTATCCAGCAGGCGTGCCAGGAATCCTTCTATAAACCATTCAGCCATCGGCTCACCAGGATGTTGGCGCGCTATGACCCAGATATTTTTTTTATTACGGCGTGGCTTGCCGACAATAAGCATTTCGATGTCACGCCCTAAAAAAGTTTTACCGACCACTTCCATAGTTACATCCTCCGATAATTGCGCCTGATGAATCAGATCCAAATGACGTTCATACGAGTAAGGAGCGAAATACGCGAAATAGACAGAATTGTATTTTGGTTTAAAATGAAATTTCAAGATGCCTTTAGAAAATGTCGTAGGCACCCGAAACCATTCCTGCCGGTCATAAGAAGCACATACATTATAGTTGGGCCAGCCGGTTGGATAAGATGACTTTCCGGCATTGACAATTGAAAGTGTGCAGTTTTTCTTTTCAGCTCCGGTGAGCCTGAAGTGAAACCATTGGAAGAAATCAGAGTTGGTATCCTTGCGGATTTTAACCTGGATATCATTTTTTGCTTCATCGATACGCACGATTTCAATGTTGCCGCTGTCGAAATTGGAAGTAATTTTCATAACAAGAAAAGCTAATGAATAAATCAGGTACAAGATAAAACTTTCGCGAGGGCTTATCATGCCAATTTAAAAATATGTTAAATGCAAGCAGATCATTAGCAAAATATTCCAGGTGATCGTTCTTTTGCGGTATATTTAAGTGTATTGAATAAATAGGGAGGATTGAAACCTATTAGATTATCTTTATGTCATTCTAAAGGGAGACAGAAGGAAAGAATAGTGATTGGAATAGTCCTGGGATACCAACAACATTGAAACCCAGCATTGAAATTTGTAAACTCAACGAATAAACCATATGAAAAAAATTAGTTTGATTTTCACATTAGCCATGGCGGCTTTCCATTTTGCCTCCGCACAGTCAGCTCAATCTGTCTATTTTGAACTGGGTGGTCCGGGGATTGCTTCCTTTAATTACGATACCCGTTTTTCAGGCAAGGAAGGGGGAATAGGCGGACGTATAGGCGTTGGTGGTTATAGTGTGGATGGAGACGGTGTCGTTTTTCTTCCTGTAGGTATCAACTACCTGTTGGGCAAGGATACCAGGCACTATTTTGAAATAGGCGGAGGAGTGACCCCGGTTTTTGGTACCGGTGATGGCGATGGAGCGTTTTCTGAATTATTTGCTCATTTGCTTTTTGGCTATCGCTTACAACCAATAAATGGGGGTTTTACCTTTAGGGTATTTATTTGTCCGATTTATGGTAACGGTGATTTTATTCCGTATTACGCGGGCTTATCTTTTGGGTATAAGTTTTAATAACCCAATCAATAAAAAAAGACTGCCGACATCGGCAGTCTTTTTTTATTTGTAGTCCCGCGGGGGATCGAACCCCAATCTTAGGTTCCGGAAACCTACATACTATCCGTTGTACTACGGGACCAGCATCGCAAAGGTAAGAAGAAAGTTAGCAGTTAGCAGTTAGCAGTTAGCAGTCTTCAGTCTTCAGTCTTCAGTCTTCAGTCTTCAGTCTTCAGTCTTCAGTCAGTAGTTATAGAGAAAGTTTCAATTTCAGGATAAAGACTTTTCACAATTTCTTTCTTTCTATGTTTGCCAAATAAACGCAACACCTCCCGTTTAGGATCATAGACTATACAAATGAAAATCCATCACCTCTTTATGCTGCAATTCATACTGGGTCTTTTTGGCTGTAACAAAGCACCTGTCAATACGATCATTTCGAGTGATGTTGGCCCTTTTACTATTGAAACCATCACACAGACCGGTAAGACATATAATAGCAATTATGGTATGGTCGACCAAACAACAATCTCTTATGCAGTTAAATACAAAGGGGAACCACTTACAATAAGCGACAATCTTGAAACAAACACAGGCCTGCCAGGCATATGGCGTGTGTTTTATTTAAAAGATGCACCAACACCATCATTAATTCTTGGCAGCCAAAGTCTATACCTGGTCACACTTGAGAATGATAAGCCCGTGATCAAGGTACTCTTCGAACAAGGATCTGATTTTGCGTCTATCCAATGGCTTGATAGTGAAGAGGGGCAACCCGGAATGTATCGTGAAGTATACAGTTCTGATCAAGCGGATAAAGAAGTAGAACTTTCGGGGGGAAGATATATGGCCATCACACATGCTGTTGTATTGGATACTAAAACGTTTGACCTATTCCCCTTCAATACCAATAATGAACAAGTGGATGGGTACTTCATAGATCAACGCAGTGCAGCAGCATTTTCTCCGGACGGCACCCAGGTGGTCTATTGTGCGTTCAAGCAAGATGAACAGGACTATATGCTTAATCATTATGCATTGATCTGTTATGATTTCAAAGCGGGAACAACGTATGCTGTACCTTTTGACAAAGACTCGTTATATGTAAAAGATGTATCCAGGATATCTTCCGAATGGATCAATGATTATTTTGAATGGAAGCAACAAGATTCCGGATCGATGAGATTGCAATTGAGAACGCTGGATAAAAAACCCTACCGCAAAGGAATTGTTTTCTATGAGCGTTACCAGGGATACAAATATATTCTCGATCCCGTCAGCGAAGCTATGTTAACCCATCTGGCAACGTTTGTGCAAAATGATTTACAAATCGCTGCAGATAGTGTACAACACATTAATGAAGAATATAACAACAGGTTTATCATGGCCTATCAGGGAAAAACGATAACAGTAAAATATGGCGAATATGGCAGTGATCTTCTTGTTACCTATGAAGGAGAAGGTTTGACCATGGCAGAAAACAAAACATTAATCAGTAGAATTGGTAAGGGATTCAATTTGGTATTAAATCAAGGTACCTATGAATCAGAATGGAAGGCGATAGTCCCTGTGACAGAATAGAAAATTACATTCCTTTAGCAGGCAGCTTGACAACTATTTTTTCGGCCACCAGGTGTTGATGATGATCCATGACTTGCACTGTATAGTTACCTCCCGGTAATGAGCTGATGTCCTGAACAAAGGTGTTGTTTCCCTTTTTTAATTTTCCATTGCTAATGATCAAATAATCATCCAGCATTGGCGAGCTGATACGTATTTCGTAGGAAGCTGTTTTGTCCAAATTCACCAGGACTTTCAACACGGAATCACTTGTCACTGGTGCCACCAAAATCTCCACTCCCGAAGAAGCAATGGCTGGTGTTGTAAATTCAAAATGAACATAAAATAGCTCACTAAATAAATGAGCACCCCATGTGACAGCAATAGGCTTGTCCGAAGGGTTGCATGGGTTATCGAGTGTACTATCATACTGTGCTAAAGCGTGTAGCACAGTTCCTTTAGGTAATATTACCCGGTCGGCTAAATAATACGTTTGTTTCCAATTAATGTTCCAGTCATTTATTTTAAGAAGCCTTAAGGGTTCTCTTTGACCCGGGAGTATCGCATACACTTCCCAGGACCGGCAAAAAAGATTTGCCTGGGGCATAAGACTCATCAGTTGAATTTCATAAGGGAGTGTATAAGCAGCATGAAATATTTTTTTGGTATCAGCAGGAATAAACAATGAATCACCAAGAAGTCGATATGGATTGATCAATGGAACGGTGGTAATAGATTGTTCTGTTTTTTTATCGGAGAAATAAAGTCGTATACTTGACAAGTCTGTTTGAGGACGACCTGTTGGTCCATAATGCATGTGGACAATCAGTCTCGCATCTTTTGGTAAAAACTTTGCAGATCCCTGTTTGTAAAAAGTTGGCTTTTGTTGAGGTGACCAGGTATACCAAAAAGGAGCATCTGGTGTTTTACCCAATCCACCAAAACTATAATATCCATATCGTGGATCCCAGCGATCAAGGGAGTCATATCCAGCTGAATCTTCAATAGAGATTTCAGCAAAACGAACAATCTTTTTATTACCAGCCATAAATTCTATCCCATCTATCCAGGTGTCCTCAGCAAGATGTGTCGGAAGAACAAAGACCTGATACTGGTCCATATAAACACCATATTGTTCAAAAGCTTCGGCCATAGAAATCACGAGATCAGGTACCCTTTGGTTTGTATCCATCGGGATTTCAATATAGCCAGAGTCAACATTTTCGACAGGGCCTAAAGGCATGTCATTAGAAACCCAGTCGCTGATTTTTTTAATGTCTGTTTCCCTTAAGATCTGTTCATTGGAGAAGTGACTATACCTGGTATCCGCATACCAAGGAGGCATCAATTTTGCAGAGGTGACATATTGAATCATCGATCCATAGGTGCTGACCTCCTCATAGTTTGTGAGTGGCATGGCACCGATATCCCCTGGTTGGTGACATTGGACACAATTTCTCTCCAGGATCGGCTTGATGTCCTGCCAATAGGTAGGCACTTGCGCTTCAGTTGACAAAACGGAAAGCACAAGGCTAAAAAATAGAATTTGTTTAGCGACTGACATTCATGGTGATGTAACAGCCAACCGGTGATGGCCAGGGCTGTGCGACTGCACCTCCCAGTAATAAAGTGGTGAGCGCTTCATCAAGATCATTTTTAATCGAACTGTGTTTCATTTTTCCCGGAGCGTAATATGCGTTATTGATCCGGCCTCTATAATGCACTGCACCCATTTGGTCCGTGATGACTACCTCGGGAGTTACGGTGGCTCCTAGTTTTCTTGTCAAGTTCTGATCTTTATCAAGCAAGGTTTCAAAAGACAACATTTCATATTGTTGTTTGAAAAGTTGAGAAGTCTTGTAATTGCTGTTTTTCAAAGGAAAGACGGCGTGAAAATCAACTCTGTCCCCATATTTTTTCGCCAATTCACTCAGTGGCTTGCCCATATAATTACAGATTGGGCAATCCTCTCCGATAAACACATACACATTCCAGGAATTCTGAGCGATGCCCTGAAAGGTGATCATTAGCAGAAAAAGGAAAATACACAATGATTTTGCCATACTAAACGGAGACTAACAGAATGTGTGTAAAACTATTGAAGATAGATGAACATGGTAGGGTAAAAAGGATGAGCAGGCCTTATTGTGGGATCATCAGGAAACTTTCCTGAATAAAGACACCACATTCCATTTTCGTTGATCTGGACTAAAATCAGATCGACTCTATTTTATAGAACTATGATAATAGCATTTCATTCAAGGTAATACGGCTCTTCAAAATCTCCCGCTCGTCATGACAATTGGCTGGTTCGGCATCAGTCATTGCGAAATACAGGGTTGATACCGTTGTTTTGTCAATAACAATAAACAAAACCGGTTCATGAAGGCAATCTCAATACTTATAGGCTTTCTCCTGCTGATAGCAAAGTCGGATGCACAAACGTGCAATGCCCTCTTCACCTTTGACAATACCGGTCTGACGATCCATTTTATTGACCAGTCTACCCATGCCTCCGGAGATCCGATTACGTCATGGTTCTGGGATTTTGATGATAATACGACTTCAACACAACAAAACCCAACACATACATTTCCAGAACCGGATCGATACAGAGTCAATCTTACCATTACGACACAAAGTGGATGTCAATCTACGCTTGAAATCAGGATCGAGATATGTGGCTTTAACCTCACATATTCTCAGGGTGCCTGTAATGCCCAGGGTCAGGTTCCGGTTACAATCAATGTGACGGACATCTATAACAATGCGCAGGATATTGATATCAACATTGATGGTCAGAATGTTCCCGGGGGCCCATTTCCAATCGATGCCCAAAATCCCGTTAACATGATAGTTCTGGTTGCTGGTGATGGTTTACAGCACACAATCACTGTTCAATCAGGAGATATAGAAACCTGTAACGCATCTGTTCAAATTACAACAGATGACTGTTCATCGGATTGTTTTCTATCCGCGCTTAATGTTAATTACGCCGCTGGAGTGACACATACTATACAGGTCAATGACAATTTTTTTTCTCCTCAATCCGTAGCGATTGTCCTGGGAGATGTAGTTCACTTCACCTGGGCAGGTGGAGGACACAGTACGACCTCGGATGCGGCAAATGGGTTAGATAGCTGGAATTCCGGAGTGGTAGGAGCGGGTTCATCTTTTGACGTGAATATCCATGACCCAGGAACACACAACTATTATTGTATTCCGCATGGTGGGCCTAATGGTGTTGGAATGAGTGGACAGATTTTATCAAACTGTCCATCGGGCACAACGACTAATCTGCATATCACCTTCAATACTACAGTCGCGAACAATCAGGGATTTAATGTCCTTTGGGATAACATGGCCGTGCCAGGCAGTCCATTTTCATACAGTGGTGTCGGCGCGCAAAGTGTAAATATTAGTATTGCTGGTGATGGGATACTCCATGATCTGGTGATAAGAGATGTAGCGGTTCCAACCTGCGATCTTCAGATGATCTATAATGCTCCGGATTGTGGTCAGGGCGGAGGAAATCCTGTATGTTCTATTTCAGGTTCGGTAGGAAACTATGGTACTTGTACAAATCTGAATGTAACTGCATCACTCACCGTTACTGTTGCTAATGGAGGAACAGGATTTAATGTAAACATTGATGGAGGGCCAAATTCATTTCATGCTTATACCGGAAATATAACGACCGTTACTATTACACTACCGGGGGATGGATTGAGCCATGCGATCGAAATAACGGATGATACTGATCCTACGTGCGCAACTATCACTAACACTGTCACGCCTGATTGCAACCTACCATGTACAATCACTAATCTTGTAGCAACAGTTTCTAATGGTAGCGGTGGCCCTACCGGTGTCATTCATACAGTTAATGTTGAAGATTTTCAGTTTAATCCTAACACGATTAATATTTCAATTGGTGATGTAGTGCAATGGATATGGACAGGTGCCATAGCCCACACATCTACATCAGATGATATCGCTGGGCCCAATAGCTGGGATAGCGGGCTTATGAATGCTGGTGCAACGTATACAAGCCCTCTCTTAGCAGAAGGGGTTCATCCGTATTACTGTATTCCACACGGAGCACCAGGTGGAGTAGGAATGTCGGGAACAATACATGTGTTACCTGCCTGTAATGAATTCGGGCAGACGACCGTTCAGGTCCGGTTTGATATAGTCAGTGGTGGTGCCACAGGATACAATGTCCTTGTCGATGGCAATAGTGAAGGTACTTTTTCTTACGTGCCAGGAACGGCACAGTCAGCTTCTATCCTTGTAGCGGGAGATGGGGCTAATCATAATATCGTCGTGCAGGACATACTTGATATGACTTGCAATGCTAATGTGGGTGTGGTAACTCCGGATTGCAGTGGTGGCGGGAATCCAACATGTGTGGTTTCCTTAAACCCTGCAATTATCGGAGGATGCATAGATAGTTTGGTTTCAGTATTGCTCAATGTAACCGGTATGAACAATGACTCGCTGTATGTGGTGACAGTAGATGGTCAGAGTGTCGGAACGTTCCATTACAATAATGCAAGTGCCCAGGTGTCAATACAGGGTGATGGTCAGACACATACAATTATCATTTCAGATGCTGCCAACGTAATGTGTGCAGATACAGCTTCTGTTGTAACACCGGATTGTTCTCTACCATGCAACATCCTGATCAATCAGTTGAGTTTTGGCACTCCTGTCTCGTATCAGATAGAGGTACAGGATTTTCAGTTTTCGCCTGCAGAGATCACCATTAACCTTGGTGACACACTTAATTTTAATTGGGTTGGTGTGATTCCACACACCGTCACCTCTGATGCTGCAACAGGCCCGAATGCATTTAATTCCGGATTACTGAGTCAGGGATCCACATGGTCTTTACTCCTTAATGCTACAGGTACTTTTCCCTACTACTGTATTCCGCATGGTGCACCAGGAGGCGTGGGTATGTCAGGCGTCATACATGTGCTGTCTTCCTGTAATGAAGGGACAGCCAATGGAACAATGGTCATACAATATTCCAATACGAGTGGACAAGGCTTTCAGGTCACACAGGATGGAACTCCAATCAATGGCTCACCCTTTACGTATTCAACTTTAGGGCAACTAACGATTCCGGTCGTTGTCAATGGAGATGGCGGATCGCATAATTTTGTAGTAACGGATGTTGGTAATGCTGCCTGCAGCGCACAACAGATTTCAGCTATACCTAATTGCGGAAACAGTTGCAGTTTAAATATTACGCAGGCCACAGTAACTCCTTGTAATGGAAATACTGTGACACTTACTATCGGGTTTACGTCCAATCAAATAGCTGCGACATATAATGTCTATAAAGATGGACTCAAACTAAACCCGACTCCACTTATGACAGATAATATTGGAACAGGGCTTTATTCAACAATGGTCGTTGGTAATAATATCACCAGCTTATTGAGTGTTCAATTTATGGAGAATGCTTCATGTGCAGACACACAAAGTGTGATCATACCATCCTGTGGAGGTCCATGCCTGATATCGGATTTTGAAGTAGGGCAGCATGGAACAAGTCATGTAGTGGAGGTTAAAGATTTTGTCTTTAGTCCATCACAACTTGATGTGTTGCTGGGAGATACAGTGCGATTTGAATGGACAGGTGTCATACCACACACGACGACGTCAGATGCATTTGTGGGAATAAATACATGGAATAGTGGACTGCATGGACAGGGAACGACGTATGATGTAGTCATCACCTCCACGGGCAACTTTCCATATTATTGCCAGCCTCATGGAGGACCAGGTGGAATCGGAATGTCAGGAGTGATCCATGTCCTGGATACTTGCGAGCAAAACAAATGGCTTACCAATATGTCCTTCAATGTTTCAGCCGGAAGCCCATTGGGATATAATGTTTTTGCTGACGGTGTAAAGATTACCGACACACCAATTCTTTATGATAATCCGGTTGGGTTCAATGATGAGATCATTCATTTGCCGGGAGATGGTGGATGGCATCTGATTACTATCCAGGATGTAGAAACAGGTTTTTGTGCTTTCACACAACCCGTACAAAGCAGCATCTGTGGTGTAGGATGTTCTGTCCTTAATCTAACGGCCAATACAGGCAACAATATCATTCATACGGTAGAAGTAAGAGATTTTGATTATTTCCCAAGTCATTTCACCATAGGTGCAGGTGAGAAAATACGTTTTGTATGGATAGGTGATATTCCTCACACCGTAACATCTGATGCCGTGACAGGACCCGAGGTATGGAATAGTGGTTTGTTGGGTAATGGCGCTTTCTATGAACTTGTCATTAATACACCTGGTGTTCATCCTTTCTTTTGCATTCCTCACGGCGGACCGGGTGGAATTGGTATGTCTGGGTCAATTACTGTGTTACCTCCTTGTACGGATAATACAGAAAACGTTCAGCTCTCTTTTGAAGTTACTAACGGAAGTCTGCAGGGATACAATCTCTTTGTGGATGGTATGTTATATGGAAATAATCCAAGACAGTATGATGACCGGATGGGTGAGAATGAAGTTGTAATTCCATATCCTGCAGATAACAGTCAACATATTATCACTATACAGGATCTACTAAATACTATATGTGCTGCAAGCGATTTTTTCACAACGGGAACTTGTTCAGCAGAGTGCCAATTGAGTGGTCTTGATTACTTTACGGGTAATGGCCGGCGTCACGAAGTACAGGTGAGAGATTTCAATTTTGATCCTGCTAACCTAGAGATAGAATTAGGTGATACCATTCATTTCAATTGGACGGGGTCAATTCCACATACTGTCACATCAGATGCTTCTTCAGGCATTGATGTTTTCAATTCCGGTTTACTTGGTCAGGGGTCTTCCTATGATCTGGTCATAAAGGAGAATGGTATACATCCGTACTATTGTATTCCTCATGGTGCTCCAGGAGGTATTGGTATGGCTGGAACGATCAATGTAACTGATCCATGTGCTGATGGAAGTGTATACGTAGATTTCCAGTTTTTCGGAACCGGTCCTGGCCCGTCGTATGATGTAATCAACTCAGGAAATGTGGTGATCTATGACAGGTCATATCAGCCGGGGGGAATTCAGCATTTCACTCTTGGATTACCGGCACAGGGACAAACGCACAACATTCAGGTTACCGATAATGGACCGGATGATTGTATGACATCAATTGTTCTTGATTCTTTTGATTGCAGTGACCCTTGTTTTTTGGTAAGGTCTCAATTTAGATATGATATAAATTATAGTACACTGGACATATTTTTTGAAGATAAAAGCCGGGGTGATATAGTTTCATGGAACTGGAATTTTGGTGATGGAACAACATCAACAATACAAAATCCGCATCATGTATTTTCAGAAGCGATATTATACGAAGTGTGTTTAACGGTGATGGATATGAATGGATGTACCGAGCAATTCTGTGACAAAATCCGATTAGGGGCTGATGTATGCCAGGCTTCCTTCACCTATGCACAGGAAGGGTTAGATCTTGTGTTTTACAACACATCTGATGTATCTAATCCTGAAGTATCAGCCACCTGGATCTTTGGCGATGGAAGTTCGTCTACGCAGTATGATTCTGCGTTTCATTCATTTGCGTCGGGGATATTTGAAGTTTGCATTACTGTTACTTCTTCGGGTTGCGTCAATACACAATGCCAATTGATTGATCTGACAGATCCATGTCTTGCTTTGCGGGCGGGCTTTGTAAGCCAGGTAGAGGAAGGGAATCCTTTATCCTATCAATTTACTGATATGAGTTCTGGTCCGGTGGGTTCGCGTTTATGGGGATTTGGTGATGGACAGATCAGTACAGATATTAATCCACTGCATGTTTATGCAGCAACAGGTATTTATACGGTGTGTTTACTGACCATGGACATAGATGGAATTTGTATCAATTCAGATTGCAGATCATTATTTGTTGGAACCACTGGTATAGGTTTCGGGGAAATCCAGTTTGACAAACTTACTGTAGCACCCAATCCGGTAAGCATGTGGGATGGACAGATTCAATTAAGTGGATTTGATCTAAACAACCTGGGACTTGAAGCACATATTTTTATAAATGATATTAATGGTGTAGTGATTGCTAACAAAAAGGTGATCCTGGAGAAAACACTACAAATTTCAACGCCTGAAATGCCCGGCTTGTACTACTTACAAGTCGTTTCAGAAAGAAACAGGTATGGTGCTATGATTATAGTTCAATAACTTGTCGCGTCAATCCGTTTAAGGGTTTCAACAAACAACAATGAACGAGCAGAAGAGTCATAAAAAATTATCAGGACACTTTCATAAAATGGTGTTTGCAGGAATTATCCTGGTTGCCACTTTATCGATGGTAATGCCATCATGTGTTCATGACCCGTTCACTCCAATTGATGGCGGCCCTATTGATACGACAGGTATGCCTATTGATACGACTCCTGTAGATACCATGGATATTGATACAACTCTGGGTGTTCCATGCGATACCAATCTTGTTTATTTTACAAGAGATGTATTACCTATTCTTGTTTCGAATTGTGCGAAAAGTGGTTGCCATGATGCACAAACGCATGAAGAAGGTGTCATTCTAACGAATTTCAATAATGTACTGAATACAGGTAAAGTCAAACCCTTTGACTTAAACAAGTCAAAATTGTATAAAGCTATAACAACAACATCCGGAGAAGATAAGATGCCTCCTTCACCCGCTCAAAGACTAACCAGTGATCAGATTACCCTGATTTCGAAGTGGATTCTTCAGGGTGCTAAAGACCTGACCTGTGATGAAGTGGTTGGGACTTGTGACACGACATTTGTTTCCTATTCAACCTTTGTGGCACCTGTGTTGAAAACATATTGTGTAGGATGTCATTCTGGTGGAACACCATCAGGAAATCTTTCCCTTAATTCCCACGCAGCAGTGCAATCGCTTGCCTTCAATGGTAGATTGCTTGGAGCAATTACATGGGCTAATGGGTATAAGCCGATGCCTCAGGGAACAAACAAACTTTCGGATTGTAAAATAAATAAGATAAAAGCCTGGATCAATGATGGAGCGCAGAATAATTAAAGGAATGATACTTGGGACGGTGTTTTTCACTTCATGTTACTATGACGTTGAAGAAATATTATATCCTCCCACCAACTGTCAGACGTCTAACATGAGCCTGCAAACTAACATTCAACCCATTTTGGATCGAAATTGCTATATCTGCCACAGCATGGCTCAAGGCATCTACAATGGAAATGTAATACTGGAGGGATACGATAATCTGAAAGTATATGTTGATAATGGTAAACTCCTTGGATCGATGAAGCAGGCATCGGGATTTGAACCAATGCCTCAAAATGCTCCCAAAATAGGCGATTGTGATATTGCTAAAACAGAACAATGGATTCTGGATGGAGCACTCAACAATTAAGAAGTACGCACTACTACTACATTGAATTTTATTCAATTCATCACACGACCAACACAGATCATATGAGAAAAATAATTTTGTTTTTGTTGGTGCTTGGCATGATTGCCGCGGGCGTTGGATACTATATGTATAACAAGCCGGTGGCCAGCCTTGAAAATAAAAAGCCTGATGTTGAGGTTTCTGCTGCAAAACTCATTACGGATTATGAAGCAGATGAAAAAGTTGCCAATGAAATGTATCTCGGAAAAGTAGTTGAGGTGACAGGAAAGGTTGCTGCTGTTGCTGTGGAAGAAGGAAAAACGAAAGTACAAATTGAAACAGGAGACCCAATGTCAATGATTATCTGCGAACTGGAAGATGGAAGCGAAGCCAGATCTATAAAAGCAGGAGAAGAGTTAAAAATAAAAGGAATGTGCAGTGGATACCTTAGTGATGTTATCCTGGTGCAGGCATCCCTGGTTAAATAAAACAAGAACACACCGTGGGAAGATATCATTTTAATAACACATTTAAAGCGTAAGAACATGAGAAGCATCGTCATCATTGTACTCCTGATGAGTACACAATTAGTCATCGGACAGAAGTATTTTTCGAAGACAGGAAAAATTTCCTTTCATTCGGATGCATCCATGGAAAAAATTGAGGCCACCAATTCATCTGCAAGTACCGTGATCGACGTGGCTTCGGGATCTATTGAATGGGCCGTTTTGATCCAGGGATTTAAGTTTGAGAAATCGCTGATGCAGGATCACTTCAATGAAAACTATATGGAAAGTACGACGTATCCTAAAGCGAAATTCAAAGGGAAAATTGAGAATCCAGCCAGTGTAAACTTCGCCAAAGACGGCGTCTATACTGTAACCGTCAGCGGACAACTGGAAATGCATGGCGTAACCAAACCTGTTACTACGCAAGGAACAATCACCGTTAAAGGTGGTGTGATTTCTGCAAAAAGCAAACTGACGGTATTGGTAGCAGATTATGGAATTGAAATTCCGAAACTGGTGGCAGATAATATTTCAAAATCTGTTGATATAAGTATTGTAGCGGATTATCAACTTATGAATGCGCTACCCTAAATAGAAATGGGCAGGATTTTTTCAGGACCTCTATTTGTCGCATTTAATGCCGGTAGAGGTTCTTTTATTTCTCTACATTGACGATATAATTCTTACTTTAGAAACAATACGATATGAACCAATTAAAATCAATGGCCATACTTCTCTTTTTAGGACTAGGCACGTTTGCTTTCGGACAGGAAGATGATTTGCTCTCTCTTTTGGGTGAAGAAGAAACAGTAAATCTTGTTACTTCAAGCTTTAAAGCCAATCGTGTAGTCAATCTACACTCGCTGGAGAATACTGCTGGAGGAGAACTGGATATCAAAATATCCCATCGATTTGGCTTTCTGAGTGGAGGCCTTTATGAGTTATTTGGTTTGGATCAGGCATCCATCCGCATTGGTGGCGATTACGGTATCACCGACCGATTGATGGTAGGTGCTGGAAGGAGCAGTTATGAAAAAACATACGATGGATTTATCAAGTATAAATTTCTCCGTCAAAGTACGGGAGCAAAAAACACGCCCCTGACAATGGCTGTATTATCTACCATGGCCATCAAGACACTTAAGCCTTCTGATCCTACACGAGAGAATTATTTCAGCAGCAACCTGTATTATACTTTTCAGTTGATCATGGGCCGGAAATTTTCAGAAAGCTTTAGTCTTCAGCTTTCTCCTACATTAGTGCACCGCAACCTGGTGGCTACGGTTGAAGAGGAAAATGATGTCTTTGCCATAGGTGTTGCAGGAAGAATTAAATTAAGCAAGCGCACCTCCCTCAACGCTGAATATATCTATGTTTTGCCTGGTCAATTAGCAGAACAATACAGGAACTCACTCAGTATCGGCTTTGATATTGAAACGGGCGGACACGTTTTCCAGTTGCACTTTACCAACAGTACTTCCATGATAGAAAAGGGATTTGTTACTGAGACCGTTGGCAACTGGGCGGATGGGGATATCCATTTTGGATTTAATATCTCAAGGACCTTTAGCGTAAATTAATGCGCAGATAGCATTATAATTGTTGACCGACAAAGAACCGGATATGCGTATGGATTGACTATTTTTACAAAAAAATAGCACCATGACGTTAAAGCAATTGATCAAGCTTGAAAATAAGGCATCAGAAGTCTGGGTCATCAGCCCTACCCTTCATTATGATACTGGCAATAAGGAATTTTCTGAATTGGTGAGTGTCAACATGGGTGAGAGTACGAAGTATAAGTACATTGTCCCCGCTACGGCCCAGGTGGAAAAAAACATCCAGTTATACAAGAAAATGTATAATGTAACTGAGCGGGAGATCGCCACTAATTTTCTGATCCTTCCTCCTTCTGAATTTAATCCTTTCCTGACAGAGATTGCTATTTACAATGCCTCTACGGATTGTGTTGCGTGTGCAGCACCTGCGACAGATGATAGCAATGAGGTGATAGTCTTTAAGAAGGAAACAGCCAAGGCAATGGCGAAGAGTTTTGTGGATCTCTGGAAGAAATACATGAGGGCGCATCCGTAAATAAGGGAATTGTGTTTACCCTTTTCTCTTAAAAATGTCTTTTGCCCGGATCAACTCAATTAGGGCAGCTGATAGCTGTAGTTTTTAGTGATCCATCATTATTCATTGTCAGTCTCCAGCAATTTCCGTTTGGTGATTTCAT
>JAGOIB010000148.1 GCA_017995875.1 Saprospiraceae bacterium | reverse complement strand
TTCATTGAGCGGAGTCGAAATGAACACGATTTTTCAAAGCCAAAAGCCTTACCTCACTTGCCAATTGTAAAAGCCCCGGTCATTGAGCGGAGTCGAAATGAACGATGACGAGACGTCATTCGTGAGTTGTGAGTTTGGTTAATACATGCCGGTCATAGACCGTCTTTCAATGAATATCCAATGGATATAGATCTGGTATATTGATTTGAAGTTTGAAAACTTCAAACAGCGAGTGTTGACTCGCTCGTCAGGAGACGAGCAGATATTGCATTCAAGTCATGAGACTTGAACGAACGAAAAATCGTAAATCGTAAATCGTAAATTCTCCTTGCTCCTTGCTTTTTACCTGATCATAACGACCGATCCTGCCTTCTTTCGTTCCTGCCCTTCACATGTATAGGTAAAAAGGTAAGTATATTGACCAGGCGAGATTTCTTCTCCATTGTTGGTACCGTCCCAGCGATTATTGGGGTCGAGGGCTGAAAACACTTGCCCGCCCCATCGATCATACACTTCCAGTGAAACAAACTGTCCCAGGAAAACAGTATTGCTAAAACCCCAGTCATCATTGATATTGTCCTGATTAGGCGTAAAACCAGTGGGGAAAAATACCTTATCACAATCAAGGTCACTTGAATCTGCAATGGTGACTTTGATGGAATCGAAAGCCTGGCAAAATCCATAATTGAGATTGACCCCATAGAGTGTCGTCGCCGGCGGTGTAAATGTTGGCTGGGCTATGGTTGTATTACTTACGCCAGTCGATGGTGACCATTGAACTGATGAAGCACACGTCACAGGCAATTTGACTTGCATCGAAGAACCGGTAAACAATACAGTATCAGGAGAAGTGATCTTATCAACCGGTATATAGAGTTCCTGTACTTCAAAGGTAGTCAGGGCTCTGCTATAAAAGCGAAGTTCATCGAGCACACCGCGAAACCGAACGTCACCATTGGCAAGACATGGTCCGGCACCAAGGGTCAGAATACCATCATTGATGATCCGCACTAAAGCCATACTCGGTGTTTTACTCTTTTCGACGCCATCATAATAGAAAAACAATTCACGGTCCCTCCGTACGAAAGCGATGTGGTGATAGCATCTGTCAACAGGCAGCTTATAAGCACTTCTTACTGAAAGGTTAGCTTGCTGGGATAAGTTTAGACTCAACTCACGGTTTCCCGGATTGTATCTCATCTCCAGCGTGCTGTCGATACCACATATTTCGCTTTTGGACATAATATCCATGATGCCATTTCCCTGCGGATCAGGAAGGATAAAAAAGCTAATGGTAAAATCATTGGTAAACAGGAGGTCCAGGTTGCCAAGAATCTGAACTGAGGTATTGCCATCAAAGAGCAACCCGCTCCCTGAGACACCGCAACCACAAGCTGCATTGCCCATGATAATGCCGTCTGAACCTAATCCGGTTTCTTCCTTGGCATCACAGGCGTCAAAGGAGTAATAGGCTATCAAACCATCCTGAGGCTGGGCACTAAGCGTGAGGCTTCCCAAAAAAAGTCCCCAAATCAATAATCTTGAACGCATGAACGTAAATCTTTGCTGATGAGCCATATCGTATTTTTACCTGCAACAGGTTATAAATGAATCAGATCCATTAGGAAAGCCCTAAGCTGCCCGGTCTGTCACCAAATTCTGCCGGCAAATATAGGGATATCGGGGTCTTTAGCCTGTTATCATCAACTTAACGCTGGTTTTTACGGTTGATTATGGAGACTTCACGATATTCGCACCCTGATCTAACCTTGCTTAACCACACAGTACCTACGGATGGCAGTAGAAATAGCTAAAAAGAGTCCAAACGAAATGAGCTTCTTCGAGCATATCGAGGTGCTCCGATGGCATTTGCTTCGTTCAGTGGTCAGCATACTGGTTATCACCGTCATCGTCTTTTTACTGAAGGATTTTATCTTTCAAACGGTCATCCTTGGGCCAACGACCCCTGACTTTATTACTTACAGGGTTTTCTGCGAGTATCTGCCACAGTTTTGTTTCTATCCACAGCACTTGCAGATTATCACCCGGGATATCCAGGAGCAGTTTATCAGCCATATCACTGTTTCGCTTTGGTTGGGTTTCATTGTTTCCTTTCCTTACATCCTTTGGGAACTATGGAGTTTTATCAAGCCGGGATTATATAAGAAAGAAATCAAGGCCGCCAGGGGTATGGTGTTCATTTGCAGCTTTTTATTTCTTTCCGGTATTTCTTTTGGGTATTTCATCATCGCACCGATAGCTATTACGTTTCTTTCAACGTATAGCGTCAGTCCTGAAATCGCCAATACAACAACTCTGGCTGCTCTTGTTGATTCCATTACCATGTTTACACTTCCGGTTGGACTCATATTTGAGACACCGATCATATTATATTTCCTTGCGAAAATCGGTATTGTTTCTTCAGCTTTTCTTACACAATACAGGAAACATGCATTGGTTGTCATTGTGATCGTGGCTGCTGTGATCACACCGGGACCCGATGTCTTTTCACAGATGTTGGTGGCAACACCACTTTATTTGCTTTATGAGATAAGTATTGTCGTGGTGAAGCGGATTGATAAGGAGAAAGCAGAAGCGGAGTTAAAAGTGAAGAGTGAAGAATGAAAAGTGAAAAGTGAAAAGTGATCTGTATTCAGTAAGCAGGCAACATAAGGTAATAACAAATTATGCAAAGGGTTTCTTCTCAATTGACGATTGTGCTGCGGATTGTATTACCGACCGTTTGGTTTACGTCTATTCTGTCTATTGTTATACTATTAAGTTTCGCGGTGAATGGTAAAGCCGGTTTGTTTGGCAATCCATTTATCTGGATAGGTCTTGCCCTTATTCTTGGGACAGGATTTGCTTTTATAAAATTGCTCTTATTGCGGTTTTACCGAGTGGATATGGATCGGCAGTTTGTCTACGTGAGCAATTATTTCAAAACCTACAAATATCCTTTTACGGCTGTTGAATCTATCACTAACTCAAATGTACTTCCCGGTCGAGTCTTTTGTATCCACTTAAAATCGGAAGGCACTTTTGGAAAAAATATTTATTTCCTTGCCAGCCAGGTGTTGTGGGCAGATTTTCAAAAGGAAAATCCCGGATTAATTGAAGTGAAGAGTGAAAAGTGAAAAGATATTTACCGATTGACAATTGACAATTGACGATTTTTTATTGTGACATGTTCGTTCAAGTGGCGCCTTCTGCGCCATCAAGCCGATTGGGCGTGATCTCCATGACTTGAATGCAAATCCAAGCTCGTTTAAGTCTCCAGACTTAAATGAAATATTTGCAAGTCTCCTGACTTGCCTCCTATAGGCCCATACCGCAAGTTAAAACTTGCAGACGCACGAGCGTCCATACGGACGCTCAACGAGAGCGCTAAAGCCGCACTCCTGTCTTAGGCGAAAGCCGGATAATAGGACAAATCATTTCCTCTAATGAAATCCCACCATGCTGGAAAGTGTTGCGGTAATAGGTATTGTAGTGGTTATAATTATTAGGATAGAGGAAATATTTGTCTTCCTTGGCGAAGATGTAGCCTGAGCTCAGGTTAGGACGTGGCAGGCCTGCTTCTTCCGGTTTCTTGATTTCGAAAACATCCTTAACATCATACTGGAGATTCTTGCCCATCTTATAGCGAAGATTGGTAGTCGTATTTCTATCCCCTACTACTTTAGATGGCTGATTGACACGAATGGTTCCATGATCGGTACCAATGATGAGCTTGATCCCTTGAGCTGCCATCTTGCGCAGTGCGGCCCATACGTGTGAATTGAGAAACCAACTGTAGGTCAGTGAACGATAAGCTTTTTCATCACCGGCCAGTTCTTTAAGCACCTCCATTTCTGTACGTGCATGTGAAAGCATATCAATAAAATTGTAAACAATCACTACGAGATTATTGTGTAGCAAATCAAGTGCCTTTTCATTCAGTTCTCTTGCACTTTCGACATTGGTGATCTTGAGATACTGCCATTTAATTTCTTTGCGAAGGCGTCTCTGTAATTGTTTGCCGAGCAGTTCTGCTTCATGAAGATTCTTTCCGCCTTCTTCAAAATCTTCAAGCCACATATCAGGATAATTTTTGGCTATCTCACTGGGCATCATGCCTGCAAAAATCGCATTGCGGCTATACTGTGTTGACGTAGGAAGGATGCTATAGAAGTAATCTTCCTCTTCCACTTCATACAATTCAGAGATGATGGGTTCGAGTATTTTCCACTGGTCCCACCTGAGATTGTCGAGCAAGAGAAAAACAACAGGTTGCTTATCATTGAGGTGAGGCAATATCTTAGTTGCCATCAAATCCGGAGACATAAGTGGCGCACCTTCCTTATGATTGATCCAGGATAGGTAATTGCGAGATACAAATTTTGAAAACTCTGCATTCGCCTCAGACTTCTGCATCGCCAGGATATCCATCATCTCTTCACTCCGAGAGGTATCGATCTTTAGCTCCCAGTTGACGATCTTCTTATAGGCATTGACCCAGGAATTGACATCGAGGCCACTATTGATTTCCATCAGGATATTCCTGAATTCCATCTGGTAATCTGAAGAGGTCTTTTCCCTTACCAATCGCTTGTTGTCTACGATCTTCTTGAGGGTCAGAAGGATCTGGTTAGGATTGACGGGTTTGATGAGGTAGTCATCAATTTGAGATCCAAGAGCCTCCTCCATAATATTTTCCGCCTCGTTTTTGGTGATCATGACGATCGGTAGCGCAGGTTTGATGGCTTTGAGGCGCTGCATGGTCTGCAAGCCACTCAGGCCGGGCATACTCTCATCCAGGAAGACGATATCCACATCACCTACCTTATTGAACTCATCGATCGCATCGTGGCCATTCGATACTGTGATGACGTGGTATCCCTTTTTCTCCAGGAAAAACAATTGCGGCTTCAGCAAATCGATCTCGTCGTCTGCCCAGAGTATTTTGATTTTATCCATACCTAATAGTACAACCCTTTAAGGAAAAGGTTTCAACCTGAGTGAATCTACCAAACGATGCCCAACCCGCTGTTATTTTCCCAATCTTTGTG
>JAGOIB010000147.1 GCA_017995875.1 Saprospiraceae bacterium | reverse complement strand
GATTATCCGATCATCACGGATGTCATCGAAATCGAGCCCATCACTGTCTTGTCATTGAAAAAAGAGAGGTCTTCTTTTTCCTCTTTCAGTCCAAGCGTGTAGAGCAATGGAAGGTAATGCTCCGGTGTAGGAATAGAAAGTTGAAATGCTTTACCCTGGGCAGTATAGTTGATCAACGGTGTGAAATCGCCTTTGGTGATGAAGTTTTTCATACTGGAATTAGCTTCGATGGCCCAGTCAAATCCGGTATCCTGATGTTGCCAGTCGATGATGCCAAGATTGTGTACCATGTTACCTGAACCTACGATCAGGATCCCTTTACGGCGAAGGACTGACAATTCTTTGGCGAGTTCATAATGGTATTGCGGTCCCTTGGTATAATCGAGGCTTAGTTGGATCACAGGGATATCGGCTTTTGGATAGAGATGTTTGACGACACTCCAGCAGCCATGATCAAGGCCCCATTGCTGGTCCATGCCAACCTCTGTTTTTGTAATACTGTTTTTGGTTTCCATTGCGGTTTGCGGACTGCCTGGAGCCGGATATTGTACATCGAAAAGTTCCTGAGGGAATCCGCCAAAGTCATGGATGGTTTTCGGTTTTTCCATAGCGGTGACATACGTTCCTTTCGTTTCCCAATGAGCAGAAATACAAATAATGGCATTTGGCCTGGGAAGTGATTGACCTACGGTCCTCCATCCTTTGGAAAATTCAGTTTCCTGTATAGCATTCATAGGACTACCATGTCCGAGAAACAGTACAGGCATTTTATCCGTAGGCGAATACGATCCGGAAAGTTTGTGCAGATGGTTCAGATTCATAGCAGCTCCCACCAGGGGTAATAAAGCAAGTGATTGAAGAAATTTTATCCTGTCCATAGTACAAAAATAAAGGCTTCGGCAGCACGTATGGAAAATGCCACCGAAGCCCTGATGGAAATGAATTGAATTACGATTGTTTGACCAATTGTATATCGCAGGAAATCCTGATTTCTTCACTCACGAGAACGCCTCCGGCTTCAAGGGCAGCATTCCAGTTGAGGCCCCAGTCTGTACGGTTGATTTTAGCATTGACAGTCATGCCTGCTTTGTGATTTCCCCAGGGATCTTTCATCACGCCGCCAAATTCAATGCTGAGTTTCACCTGCTTTTTAATGCCTTTGATAGTGAGGTCACCCCACACTTCATAGCTGCCATCATTATCTACTTTATCAACAGCAAAGTCACTGGTAAAATGAATCTGCTTATGATTTTCCACATCAAAAAAATCAGCACCCTTCAGGTGTGCATCGCGATTGGCATCACCGGTGTCGACAGAGGCAGGATTGAGCCAGAAATCCACTTCCGCTGTTGTGAAGTCTTCATTCGTGGTGTAGATGCTTGCATCGAATTCCTTAAACACACCTTTGACATTGGTGATCATCAGGTGTCTTACTTTAAAGCCGATCTCACTATGCGCCGGATCAATGCTCCATTTTGTTTTTGTTAATTCAAGTGTCTCACTCATTTTGTGGTTAATGTTTAATTGGTTAATTATTTAAATAGCTTAGGAGATTAGGAGTTTAGAAGGTTAGAGAAAAATCAAACTAATCTTCTAACCTCCTAATCTTCTAACCTCCTCACATAATCATAGGTACATCCATCAGCAGCACTTCTGCTCCCGGTGAATTGGCTTTCAATGCTATTTTTTCAGTATCCCAGATACCAAGGCCATCGCGTTCATGTAATTCCTGGCCTTCGATGGTGATGTCACCCTTGAGCACAAAGGCATACACACCATTGCCGGATTTCTTGATGGAATACGAGGTGCTGAAATCCTTGTCAAATTGTCCAAGATGAAACCATGCATCCTGATGAATCCATACACCGGCATCTGTTGCGACGGGTGAAAGGATTTGTTGCAGTTTGTTGTGCCTGTCATGACTGCTTAGTGTAATCTGATCATATCTTGGTGTCACGCTCTTTTTATTGGGAAACAACCAGATCTGGAGGAATTTGACTTCTTTGTCTTTGTTCTTATTGTATTCACTGTGCGTGATCCCCGTTCCGGCACTCATGACCTGGATATCGCCTTTTTTGATCACGGAGACATTGCCCATGCTATCCTTATGTTCGAGATCACCTTCGAGCGGAATGGAGATGATTTCCATATTGTCATGTGGGTGGGTGCCGAAGCCCATGCCTGCTGCAACCAAATCATCATTTAGTACCCGCAAAACACCGAAGTGCATTCTTTCCGGGTTATGATAATTGGCAAAACTAAAGGTATGCCTGCTGTGGAGCCAACCATGATTGGCATCACCACGACTGGAGGCCCTGTGTAAGACCGTATTGCTCATGATTTTTGATTCTGTGTTAGGAATGTGATTAAACCCTATGGCTTCCAATGGTTTCAGTTCATCGATGTCATTCATCATGACTTTACCCATGGCGGCAGATGTGACCAGCATGCCGGTGCCCATAAGGCCTTTGCGGAGAAAATCTTTTCTGTCCATACAGTCCAGGTTTTAATTGGTTAGTTTGAAGAATAGTGTGAAGTAATGAATTCGTTTAGAGTAGAAGGCTTTCTGCCCAGTAATTGTTCAAGATCACCGGAAGTTTTAGCAAATTCTCCTTGCTGAATGGCTGAGGAGAAGCCTGCAAACAATCCAATATAGATATCAGGCACATTTGCCTGTGTAAGTGTCTGGGTGAATTCCTCCAGAGAAGGAGAATAATAGGTCACTGGTGTATTTGTGACCTTTGAAATCGCCTCCGCTACGTCCCCATAGGATGAGGTTTCTACACCGGCAAGCACGTATTCTTTGTTTTCATGCCCCTTGCCTAATAGAATATTGACGCCAGCTTCTGCTTGTTCTGCCCTGAGGGCATAGGCCGTGCGGCCTTGGCCGGCCGGCGTAAAAATCGTTTTGGTTTCAAGGATATTTTCGCCGATAAATCTTGGTATCGTCTCGAAATACAATCCATGCTGGAGGATCGTATAGGTCATACCGGAATCCTTGATCAGTTTTTCTGTTACCAGGTGAGCATTAGCCAGGCTGGCAATGGGAGAAGATTCAGTTTCATTGACACGTTGGAAACTTGTGTATACAATGTGCTGGACACCCGCTTTTATGGCTGCATTGACAACATTGGTGTGTTGAGGCACTCTGTTGTGAAGGTCACTGGAGGAGATAAAATAAAGCTTATCTATTCCTGTAAACGCCTTCACCAGAGAGTCTGAATGATCATAATCCCCGATACGAACATTGACACCGAGGCCCCTGAAGTGTGCTGCCTGAGCTTCCTGGCGAACGAGAACGGCTATATCTGCCGGGTTGATTTTCTTCAGCAATCCGTTTACGACTGCTTTTCCAAGATGGCCTGTGGCGCCTGTAACTAATATCATGATGTAATTTTTTTAGTGAATGATTGTTTGATAAGACAAAAGTAGGTACATTTGCTATACAATAGTAAGTACTATACAAAGGTATAGTGGTATACTAAAGTATAGTGAATTAGATTAGGAGATTAGAAGGTTAGTAGTTTAATAGGTTAGTAGATTAATAGATTGGAAGTTCAAAAGGTTAGGAGCCCCCTAAACTCCTAAACTCCTAATCTGCTAAGCTTGTCTACCCTTGAAGATCCTCCGGAGTACAGTGGAAATTTACTACCAGCAGAAATAAACCAAAATGGCAAACACCAAAGCAATAGAAAGAGCAAAAGCCTGCAGCACAGAATATGTACTGGCGCTCAATGATACCCTCAATGTGATGAGCGGTAAATGGAAACTTCCCATCATCGGGTCACTGATGTTTGGAAAAAAGAGGTTCAGGGAATTGGAGCGTGATATTCCTAAGATCACACCGCGGATGTTGTCCAAGGAATTGAAAGATCTGGAGATGAATGGAATGGTGAGTCGTACCGTCTATGATTCAATTCCTGTTACGGTCGAGTATGAACTCACAAAATCAGGGTTGACACTTACATCCGTACTGGACAAGATGATGGAGTGGGGTGTCGCGCATCGGAAGGAGAATATGAAGTAGAGCGTGAGAGCGTAAGAGCGTGAGAACGTGAGAGCGTAAGAACGTAAGAGCGTAAGAACGTGAGAACGTGAGAGGTGTGTGAGTGAAGTGTCGAGTTTCGAGTTTACAGTTTTGAGTAAAAAATCGTCAATCGTGAGTCGTGAATCGTGAGGGTTGATTCTACCAAGCGGTCGGGGGCCACCTCTCCATGATGGATCATTGGAGTTTGATTGATATATTGATTTGAAGTTAAAAAATCATGCCTATGGCTTGATGGAGCTACTAGTGCACAATTCAAATAGCGAGAGCAAGAAAGCAAAATCTGTCTCTTGACAATACCTTTCTACTTGGTTATTAGCTATTGCTTATTGAATCAAAGTAATATCTGTCTCCAGACAGTCACTTCCCTATACCTTATTCCTTATTTTCCTCGTTGTTTATTATTCAATATTCGTTGTTTAGTATACAGTAGTTGTCGTTCGGGTGATTCCATTCATTGCAAGCCAATTCGGTAGATTGATGTCAATATATTTGCCTGTATTAATCATCTCCAAAAATTAAACATTAAATGAAAAAGTCAATTTTTATTATCTTCCTTTTGACAGGGTTTTATTCAGGTTTGTTATTGGCGCAGGAAGTGCGTGTCCAGGGAACTATGATGATTCTTGGTTACATCGACGGAGCCTTTGTAGGTGCCGGGGCAGGAATCGAAGCACCACTTGGTACCCATTTTTCACTCAATTTTGATGTCAACTGGGCCAGCCAGGAAGTTGGATCCACTATAGAAATCAGGCCTGCAGTGAACTATTACTTTGGTAAAGAACAACATGGTTTGTTTGTCGGCGCTGCTGCCAAGTATATCCGTCTCAATGAAGCCGAAAATCAGGAGCGTTGGGACGATGATTTATATTCCATAGGTTTCAATCTTGGATTTAAGGCACTGCTTTCGGATGCATGGACCCTGGCCTTTACCGCCAGTCCGCACAAAACGATTGGGGGAACAACAGAATCGGATGTAGCAGGAATAAGTGCTCAGTTAGCTGTCGGTTACAGATTCTAAGAGCGTGAGAGCGTGAG
>JAGOIB010000031.1 GCA_017995875.1 Saprospiraceae bacterium | reverse complement strand
CAGGATGAATATTATTTTAGTCGCTTTTTCAAATCCAATGCAGCCGTCTCTCCCCAGATGTATAGAGAGACTGTTGGTTTTGGCCGGGCCTGAAGAACTGAAAATGATTTGATCCTTTTAATCGAATGAATAAACGGCACAATAACCTGCTGCTTTTTTCACTTACTCATAATATTCAAAAGCGTCAATGATATCCAGGTAGACACCATCAAATCCTGCATCTATTATTTTATGCACATAGGAATCATCATTTCCAAAAATAATGGATTGCCATTCCGGATTCCAATACTGAACTTTAAAATTTCCGGCCCAGTCAGGATTTTCAGCATTCATCCAGGAAGGCTTGTGGGCGTTCCATTCCGGAAGCCAGTAATATCTGTAATCTTCGGCTTCTCCGATTGACATATAGGCCACGACCATCCGTTTACCACCATTCGCTTTACTTTGCAATTGATCTATTTCCGCAGGGGCAAAAGCATTGCCATCCTGAAAAAATAAATCCATGACGATTAAATCATAGTTGGTCGCTGTGACCGCATTAATAAAATCGGCTTTAGAAATAAATTGATCCGGATTGATTAGATACAAAAAATTCCTGACTTCGGATAAGGATGAAATGACATTGTTGTTTTCAAAAGAAATGGGATGTGGGTATTCAGGTATGTCATTCAAATCGCGTCGATCGGCTGCAAAGGATACATACCCGTTTGCTGAATTGCTCACGTAGGAATCATTCACTTTCGAATGGGTTGAGCAATAATCCGTCACCAAAATAGTCTGACCGGCCAATTTGGATATGTCCAAAAAGGAGATGAGATACTCATTATCGGCCCTGGGTGTGGCATTATCATCTTCCGAATAGCCATAGAACAAATCTTCCTGTCCATTCCCGTCGATAGCATCCAGATAGGCTGTGTGAGGAGATCCGTCTTCCTGGCCATTACTACTGACGAGTTCAATTCCATTTTGAGGGATGATGACAAATCCAGGATGAATTCCCTTTGAATATGCACTAATACCAATCACAAATTCGCGCATTGCCTGCCTGAAATCATTATCAGGGGGTGGTACGATATCCTCCTGCCTATCGCAGGAAAGAATATTGAGCAACAAAATAAAAACAAAAATGCCCTTTAAAAATCCCATAGAATATGCTTTACGGAAAAAGCCTAAACAGATATCATTCTTTTTCCAATATATCCACGGTCCTGATAACTACGTGAAGTGTTAAGAAATCAGGCTACCCCAGGAGTTCCTTTTTCACTGCATCCAGCGTAGTCCTGGCAATCGCCCTGTCGGGTGCTTCACAATAAACCCGCAGCACGGGTTCAGTTCCCGACGGTCTGATCATGATCCATGTATTATTGTTGAGATAATATTTAAATCCATCCAGTTTTTCTGTTCGGGTGATGGCATAGGGGCCGAATGTGGTGAATTTGTCGCCATGACATTTCGCCAGCACTTCTTCTTTTTTAGCTTCAGTGATGTGAAGGTCGTCACGGTCAAAAGCAAAAGTGCCGATTTCATCATAGACCAACTGGACAAGTTCTTTCAAAGACTTACCGGCCTTGGCCATAAACTCAAGGATCATCAGGCCAATCCAGACACCATCGCGCTCAGGAATATGTCCTTTGACCGCAAGGCCTCCGGATTCTTCACCGCCAACCAAAACATCTTCCTTGGTCATGATTTCAGCAATGTATTTGAAACCGATTTTGGTCACTTCATATTCGAGTCCAAATTTCTGTGCGAGTTGTACCATTTTATCAGTCACTGAAAACGTGATGACAACTTTTCCAGTAAGACCTTTGTATTTATGCAAATAATAAAGCAATAGCAGAAGGATGTGATGTGAATCAACAAAGCTGCCATCCCCATCAAACATACCGATGCGATCTGCATCACCGTCATTGGCAATACCGATTTGCATTTTCGGATCTGCTTTGATTATATCCGCAAATGGTTTCAGGTTGCGTTCAATAGGTTCCGGTGCCTGACCGTAAAATGAAGGATTGTAATCACAATGCAGACATATGGCCTGCGGCAGTATTCGTGGGAAGATCAGATACCCGGCACCATACATTGCATCATAGCCAATGGTAAAAGTTGAATTTCGTATTGCCGGGATATCAAAAGAAGCCATGACATGATCATAGTACATGTCTTCCAGATTAATGTAAGAAAGCAATCCTTTTTCTTTGATCTTCTCCAGGGAATCAAGATCTTTCATTGGTTTGTCAGGAATATGTCTTTCAACAGCGGCAATATCATCAGGCACTGATGGACCTCCGAAAGAAGATTTCAATTTGAAACCATTGTATGACGGAGGATTATGGCTCGCCGTGATGACGATACCGAGATCCGCACCTAGTTTCCGTACACCAAGTGATACCATTGGCGTAGAGGCAACATGATCCCCCATCACCACTTCGATCTGATGGCTACCCATCACGCGGGCTGCCGTTTCAGCAAACATTTTTCCACCAAACCTGCAATCATACCCAATGACCACTTTTTGCATGGCACGCTCTTCCATAAAAATGGCGGTGGCTTCCGCTACCCGTATTACATTTTTGACAGTATAGTCATCCGCAATGATTGCCCGCCATCCGTCGGTACCAAATTTGATATCACTCATATATTATTGTTTTTTATAATATAAAAATAGTAGCTTTGTGGGAATGAAAAGGAAGGTGAAAAGATAGTAAGTTCCTATCATCCCTTAGTCTTGATTCCATAACTTCCGGTTAAAATAAACAATCTTGCGTAGAGATACATACAAGCTTCAGGGACTACGTATGCACCTTATGGAAACCTTACGCCACGAGGGTGTAAGGGATGAAAAAGTGTTGGATGCCATGTCAAAGGTTCCTCGCCATCTCTTCCTCGAAAAAGCTTTTGAAGAATGGGCCTATAAAAATGTGGCCTTTCCTATCGGCTGCGAACAGACGATTTCTCAACCACTAACTGTGGCGATTCAAACCGGATTACTTGAAATAAAAAAAGGAGATAAGATTCTCGAGGTTGGGACCGGTTCTGGTTACCAGGCATGTATCCTATCCTTACTTGGAGCGAAAGTATATACGATCGAGCGTCAGAGTGCATTGTATGAAAAAACAGACAAATTGCTCAGAGAGCTTGGATTTGGCGCTATACGAACATTTCTTGGAGATGGCTATGCAGGGTTACCAATGTTCGCTCCCTTTGATAAAATACTCGTTACAGCAGGAGCGACCATGTTGCCCGAAACATTAATAAGTCAACTTGCTGTGGGAGGTCATCTTGTGATACCGATCGGAGGCGATGAAAGCCAGACTATGTGGCGCTATACTAAAATAGCAGAGGATAATGTCAAAAGCGAAGCGTTCGGGAAATTCAAATTTGTGCCTTTCCTCAAAGGCACTGAATAATCCTGTTATTGATTGTTTACTGTCCTACCCGGGGCACTGCGCGTTTCATATTTGCTTTGGCCTTCTTTTCTTAAATCAACCATCAGGCTTGAAAAAGCACTTGCTGCATCGACAGTGTACACTTTATCCTTATAATGCACCTGGCCATAATCCTGTTCCCATTCCTGCGCCAGCAAAGCGAAACGATTATCATATTTAGGATTAGGGCCAAACATAAGATAGGCTTCATTGTCTTCTTCAAAACTGATGGCAAAGCGATCATCACGTGGCATTAACACAAGCACACCCGGAGTTCCCTCTTTTACAATAACCTGTTCGACGCGCTTGCCGTTGATGATCTTGATTTTTCCATCAGTGATTGAAGTTTCGCCTGTGTCTGCTGATCGTGTCAGTACAATATCCCTGGAAACATAAAACTGGATACGTTGGATATCATCCTGCGACCAATGTTCCTGTTCATAAAGAGTCTTCGTAAAATAGGTATAGGTTGGGCTACAGGAGGTCATACTGATAACAGCCATCAGGGATAAGAAGAAATTCAATTTCATAAAATTCGGTTTGACGCTATGAGAATATAACACCAAAGTAGGATGAATCAAACGTGATTTCAATTTTAGAGATCGTGTTTAACCTTGATTTAAATCAGACGCTAAATTTTTGTTAATAGATTCTGCGTGGGTGAGTCCGAATAATGAATCAGTAGTGGGGGATATGGAAAAATTGGTTTGGGAGGGGATTTGGATTTAGAAAATGGGGTGACAATGGTTGGAAAAAAGTAGTTCAAAAAACAACAAAAATGAGCGTACTCTTAAATTTGCAATATACGTGACTATTAATATAATATTTAATATATATAATATTCAATATTAGTTAATTACAAAATATAAATGCAAAAACACCCTTTTCAATTTTAACTATTTTCATACTTCGGTACCGGCTGGTCTGAAGCTAGGAATACTGAAACTTTTATTATCCTGATCTCCTAAAGATTCTTCTACTCCACCTTGCGTCGTGAAGCAAAAAATGATTTCAGCATCAATGCGCTCTCTTCCATCATAATCCCCATTTCTAATTGCGTCCTGGGATGTAACAACTCTTTTCCATAGCGCATAAAACCACCTTTATCATCCGCCGTAGCATAAACCACTCTCCCGATCTGCGCCCATCGCAATGCACCTGCACACATAATACAGGGCTCAAGCGTCACATAAAGTGTGCAATCCAACAGATATTTGCTTCCAAGGTATTGGGACGCTGCCGTAATGCTCAAAATCTCAGCATGTGCCGTAACATCATTAAGCATCTCCGTACTGTTGTGACACCTCGCCAGCAACTGATCCCCTGAAACAATCACTGCGCCGACCGGAACTTCTCCCAATTCCGCTGCTTTCTGCGCCTCCTGAATGGCCAGTTTCATGAAATATTCATCACCATATATCTTCATCCACCACGAAGGTAATAACTAATTATTTCGGCCTTTACCAGGGATAGAATCAATTGGCTTGAAATTCTGAAATGTCTAAAAACCTAATCTGCTTAATCTGACTATCTGGTATCTAACATGCTCAATATGTGTATTATGTAATAAAAATTTATTAAAATCAGTGCAATCAGTGCAATCATTCAAATCAGCGGCTATCTTTGCGCATGGAATTCAATCTTAAAAGTAAGCACGAGCTCTTCTCAGATGCTCTTACCTTCGATGATGTCTTATTAGTCCCGGGATACTCTGATGTCCTGCCAAGGGAAGCTGACATCTCCTCCCAATTTAGCCGGAATATTCGTATCAATGTCCCTATGGTCTCCGCTGCTATGGACACAGTGACCGAGAAAGACATCGCCATCGCCATCGCACGTGAAGGTGGTATCGGTATTATCCACAAAAACATGGATATCAGCAGCCAGGCTAACCAGGTCAGAGCTGTCAAACGCTCCGAAAGCGGTATGATACAAGACCCTGTTACCCTTACACCAGAAGCGACTGTTGGTGAAGCGCAATTACTAATGCGCCAATATAAAATCGGTGGCATCCCTATTACCGATCCAAATGGCATTCTTGTCGGAATTCTGACCAATCGTGACTTGAGGTTTGAGGCAAGAAATGACAGGTTGGTTTCCGAACTCATGACCAAAACGCCATTGATCACAGCCCCCATGGGTACTACTCTTGAACAGGCCAAAAAAATCCTTCAAAAACATAAGATTGAAAAATTGCCTGTGGTAGATCAGAACAACAAATTGACTGGTCTTATCACTTACAAAGATTTGATGAAGCTCGAAGCCTATCCTAACGCAAGCAAAGATGAACGTGGAAGACTTCGTGTTGGTGCTGCAGTAGGAATAGCAGCAGATACACTTGATCGCGTCGATGCTTTACAACAAGTGGATGTGGATGTACTGATTGTTGATACAGCACATGGCCATTCCGAAGGTGTATTGAGAATGATACGTGCTATCAGACAACGTTATCCCGATATTGAAATTGTCGGAGGAAACGTTGCTACGGGAGCTGGTGCAAAAGCATTGGTAGAAGCCGGAGTAGATGGAGTAAAAGTTGGTGTTGGTCCTGGCAGTATTTGTACCACACGAATTGTGGCTGGTGTCGGAGTACCCCAATTGAGTGCAATCTATGGTGCAGCTTATGCATTGAAAGGGACTGGTGTTCCGATTATTGCAGATGGTGGAATCAGGTATACTGGGGATATTGCAAAAGCAATAGCTGCCGGTGCCAATACGATTATGGCAGGATCTTTATTTGCCGGCTGCGAAGAGTCTCCCGGTGAAACAATCATATTGGACGGACGAAAATTTAAAGTGTACCGAGGCATGGGTTCTATTGGGGCTATGGCACTTGGTTCTAAGGATCGTTACTTCCAGGATGTTGAAGATGATATTAAAAAACTTGTTCCTGAAGGAATCGAAGGACGAGTACCCTATAAAGGTACGTTGCATGAAGTCATGCAGCAATACACTGGAGGGTTACGAGCTGGTATGGGATATTGTGGGGCAAAGAATATTGAAGCATTACAGGAGGCATCGTTTGTAAAAATTACACCTGCAGGTATAAGTGAAAGTCATCCGCATGATATCACCATCACTAAAGAATCTCCAAATTATTCACGAAAATAAAAATGCCTGCAGGAAAGAGATTACCTCGTGCGTATTACCAATCTCTTGACGTTACCCAAATTGCCAGGGACTTACTCGGCAAATATCTCGTCGCGAACATAGATGGGTTTTACTGCAGTGGAATCATTGTTGAAACAGAAGCATATCGTGGGCCAGACGACAAGGCTAGCCATTCATACAATAACCGCCGTACACCCAGAACCAATGTCATGTACGAAGCAGGAGGTGTGGCATATGTTTACATCTGTTATGGTATGCATCATTTGATGAACGTGGTTACAGGTCCAAAAGAACATGCACATGCTGTTTTGATCCGTGCTTTAGAACCCGCTGAAGGTATTGAAGTGATGGCTTTACGAAGAAACATGAAGGAGGGAGATTCGCGACTCACGAAAGGACCCGGGGCTTTGAGCGTTGCACTTCGTCTGACTAGCGATTTAAGTGGTGCTTCCATGCATTCATCTTCATCAATGGTATGGATTGAAGATCGTGGCTTGCAATTTGAGCCTGACGCGATTTGTTCGGGCCCAAGAATCGGTGTGGAAAGTGCCGGCGAAGCAGCGCTGTGGCCATGGAGGTATTTTGTCAAGGGAAATAAATATGTGAGCGCTAAGAAAACTTGCTCATAATCCCCTAATTTTGGAAAGACTTAACCAAAGTCTTCTTGACATTCTGCATTAAATACCTCACCAGTATGAAACTCAAATCAGGAGAGATATACCATGTCTATAACCGTGGTAATAATCGGCTTCGCCTATTCTATGACAAGGAAAATTACCATTTGTTCTTGTCTAAAATGAAGCAATATTTATCACCAAACTGTGATATTCTGGCATACTGCCTGATGCCTAATCATTTCCACTTATTGGTTCATGCCAATAAAAAATCAGCTATGCTTTACAGGCGCAGCAATATAAAGGCCGAGAAATTAGTGATTTCAAAACCGAAAATGACCCGCTTCTCAAAAGGCCTCCAACTTTTATTAAGCAGCTATGCTAAAGCCATGAATAAACGCTATACAAGAAGTGGCTCTCTTTTCCGTCAGAACACCAAATGGAAAAGAACCTCTGATGAGTTGTTTTCATTTGATTATTCACTTTCTTGTTTTATGTACATACACAACAATCCGGTTGCTGCAGGTTTGGTTCAATCCCCTGAAGAATGGGAGTTCTCCTCTTTCCGTGAATATGCTGGTTTGACCACGGGTGAGCCAATTTGTAATATCAGGCTGTGCAAGACACTACTCAGTTTGGAGAGAAATGACATGTTTAACCTTAGTTCCAGAGAAATTCCGACTGAAGTACTTAAGAAGATTTTCAAATAATTCGATTCGCGATAGGTGTATAGTATTATTTATCCTTTCTGTTAACTTAAAGGTAATTGGCAACTTTTAGGATGGCGAAGCCAGTGTTTTCGAATGATTTGAAATTTAGTTAAATGTGCTTATAACAAACAGACTTTCAATTACTTAAGATAGTGTGGCACACCTAGGTGTGCCACACTGTCTTAAGTATGCTCTTTTTTCTCCTGACTTCAATCTCCGAACTCCAAAACGTAACCACTCATTTTAGCGTTATTACATCATCAAAATCAAAAAAAACTCACACCATTGACCCTTCGCCTACTCTTCCTAATCCTCCTCCCCCTTTCCCCTTCTTTCGCCCAACCCCAACTGGAATCTTACGACAATGGCGTATACCGCGATTATATCCGCTCCGTCAGACTTCATATCAACGGTCTGGCACTGACGGAACCCGTCTCCAATCTTGGATCAATGAACTCACTGCTTCTCTCCTTCGACGAACTCGACGGCCAGGGAACACGATACTACTACACCGTCATCCATTGCGACAGACACTGGAGACCAACCCAGGAACTCAGTCAATTCGATTACCTACACGGATACAGTGAAGGAGAAATACGCGATTATGAAATCTCTTCCGGCACATACCAGAGCTACCTGCATTATTCTCTCACCATCCCCAATGAAGATGTCAAATGGTCTATTTCCGGAAATTACCTCCTCGTCGTTTACGAACAAGGTTATGAAAATGACCCCGTCCTCACCCGCAGGTTCATGGTCACAGACACGAAAGTCAAAGTATCCCCAAACGTAGTACGACCCGCTGTAGTCGCCCTCCAAAATACCCATCAGGAAGTTGATTTTAACGTTGATATCAAACAACTCAATTGCTCAAATCCACGAATGGAATTCTTCTGCACCCTGCTACAAAATGGCAGATGGGATACCCGCATCGAAGACATCACACCCCGGACTATAACAGGTACATTACTCGATTACAACTACCAGGGAAAAATTGTCTTCCAGGCAGGCAAAGAATTTCGCAACATGGACATCAGCAGCATGGTCTACCGATCTGAAGATGTTCTCGATATCGAAGAATATAAAGAAGGTTTCAGCACAATACTTATTCCACTCGAACCCCGAAGCAGATCTTCCTATCTCTTTCGCAGAGACCTCAATGGTAAGTTCGTCCCCTACAACCGGGACTATACACATAAAATTATACCACCAGACTCACTTGCATCAACGCTCAACCTGGTCAGCAGATACAACCAACGGGAAGAACAACTCCGTACAGATTACTCTGAAGTCATCGTAACGCTAAAAATGCCCGAAACACTGGAAACCGGTGTCTTTGTCGTAGGCGAAATAACCGACTGGAAAATGCTACCCGAATATCGCCTCATGTATGATGAACGCGTCGGAGGATATATAGGCCGGCTCTTCCTCAAACAAGGTTATTACAATTATGGATTTGCAGTGCCGGATCAAAACAGCAACCCTGACTTTAGCTTCCTGGAAGGCAACTGGTACGCAACCGAAAACCAATATACACTGATTACGTATTACCGGCCGCTTGGAGGCCAGTATGATCAGTTGGTTGGTGTGGTAACCTTCAGCACCTATTAATGAATCAACTGATTTTGAGCTTTTTCGGCCAGTTGTTCCTTAAGTTTGCACCATGAAACCACATCGCCACCTATTGATCCGTTTTTTGGGGGTATTTATAGAAAAAAGTACTCCGGAACGCCCCTCTTCCCTTAATATAGCCGCGCAAAATCAAGGTACAATGAATAAAATCTTTCTTTCCTCCCTCTTCTTCATCCTGCTGAGCCTCAATGCCGGTGCACAGGAGAAATGGGATCTTGAACGTTGTATCCGGGAAGCCCTTGATAAAAATCTCACGATCAAGCAAACCAGGCTCAACAAACAAGGTTACGATATCAATGGCATGCAACTCAGGAGGGAGCGCATTCCTAGCCTGAACCTCAACAGTGATTTTGGATTTACAGTAGGACGTGTCATCAATCCTGCAACAAATGACTTTGAGACCGAAAACTCTCTCTACCAGAGTATAAGCGTCGGTACCGGCGTTACACTATATACCGGTGGACGCGTCATCAATTCGATCAAGCAAAATGATATCTATGTGGCCGCAGCCGAAAAGGATATTCAACAATCCGAAGAAGATATTTCACTCAATGTTGCACTCACCTTTCTGAACCTGATTTTCGCATACGAAAATGTCAAAATAGCCGAACAACGTGTTAGTCTCACACAAGGTCAGCTGGACAATATGGAGAAAATGATTCTCGCAGGTACAAGACCGGAGATAGATCGCTATGATATTCTTTCCCAAAAGGCCATTGACGAACAATCACTCATCACTGCAAGAAATACCGTCGAAGTCAACATCCTCAGCCTCAAACAACAAATGTTGATGGAACCCGACTATCCAATGGAAATCGATCTGCCGGAAATTGATGTAAATACACTGAGCCCTCTCGAAAACGAAACCTTTGAATCCGTCTACGCAACAGCTCTTGCCAACCAGGCACAAGTGAAGGCTGCAGAGTTGCGCCAGGAAGCGAGTGAATTAGATATAAATATTGCCCGCAGTCAACGCCTGCCTACCTTGAGTATTGGCGGTAACTTTGGTACAAACTGGTCTAATTTTGATAAATCACCTTATGGCCCTTATACCACCGTCAGAGTACCGCAAGATGGTATCTATATCAACGGCGAACCAGCAACTTTTGAAATAGAAAATGATTACCCTGCAGGATATGAACCGACTCCTTATGGAACCCAGCTGGATAACAATATTGGCTATGGCTGGGGCGCCACACTTTCTATACCCATCCTCAACAATTACTCAGGACAAGCCAGTGTAGAGCGTGCAAAAATTAATGTCATCACCTCTTCCATTCAAACAGAACAGATCAAGCAAACGCTTAAGACCAATATCCAGAATGCATTAACATCAGCTAAAGCGGCACGGAAATCTCTTGACGCCGCCGAAGCTTCTGCCAGTGCTGCAAGGTTAGCATTAAAAAATGCAGATACAAAGCTTGCTCTTGGATCACTGAGCAACTACGATTATCTCAGCGCACGCAACCGAAGTGACACGGCAGAAAACAACCTGCTGAAAGCACGCTATGATTACTACTTCCAGATACAAGTGATTGAATATTACATGGGACGAGGCATCCGTCTTGATTAATATAAAACGACAAGCGAAAAATTTCAACCTCAACGATTAACACAGATATGACAAAGCCAAAGAAAAAATCCAATAAGTGGATCATATGGACACTGGTAATATTACTTGTTCTCCTGATTGCAGCCGCTGCTATTAAAGCAAGGAAAAAACCGAAAGGTGAACCTGTAGAAACAGAAAAAGTAGCCTTACGGGATATCCGTGAAATCGTTTCGGCCTCAGGTAAGATATTTCCTGAAAAAGAAGTTAAGATCAGCTCCGATGTGAGTGGTGAAATCGTTGAATTATATGTCGAAGAAGGTGACTCTGTAAAAGCTGGCCAGGTGCTCGCCAGGATAGATCCTGAAGCATATGAAAGCGCCGTCGAAAGAGCTAATGCCAGCGTCAGCGGTTCTAAATCCGAATTGGCAAGGTCTAAGTCCGCTATCGAAACTGCTACCGCACAAATCGAACAAACCAAATCCCAGGTTGAAAATGCAAGAAAGGTGCATGAAAGAAATAAAAAACTTGTAGCCGATGGCGTGATCTCTGCGCAGGACTTTGAAGCTTCAGAATCAAACCTTGCACAATTGGAAGCCAATCTGCGTTCAGCAGAAGCCAACTACAGAGCCTCACAACAAGCTGCTAAATCAGCTGAGTACAATGTAGCCAGCTCTCAGGCAAGCCTTAAGGAAATCCGTACAAGCCTGACCAGGACAACTATTGTGGCACCTACTGCAGGTATCATCAGTATGCTCAATGTTGAACAAGGTGAAAGAGTCGTAGGTACTATCCAAATGACCGGAACGGAAATGATGCGCATTGCCAATTTCAATAGTATGGAGGTCCAGGTAGAAGTAAGTGAAAACGATATCCTTAGGGTATCCGTAGGTGATACTGCTGAAATAGAAGTGGATGCATACCTGGATGTCAAATTCAAAGGTGTTGTTACCGAGATGGCGAGTTCTGCTGCCAACACAGGAGCTACCCAGGCTTTGACATCAGATCAGGTGACTAATTTTATTGTAAAAATCCGGATCCTACCAGAATCATACCTGGACAAGACCGATAAGAAAATGCCATTCCGCCCAGGGATGTCAGCAACTGTTGATATCAACACAAATACAGAAAAGGATGTCATATCTATTCCTATTCAGGCAGTCACCACCAGGGAAAAAGAAAAAGGAGATACCACTGCCGTTAAAAAAGAAGGATCTTCTTCTGTTTCAGCAGATGCGGAAATCGATGAAATCGTTTTTGTCTATGAGGCAGATACAGCTCGTATGGTGAAGGTGGAGACCGGTATTCAGGACAACGAATTCATCCAGATACTGAGCGGGCTTGAAAAGGATCAGGAGATTATTACCGGGCCCTATTCAACTGTATCAAGAAAATTGAAAAACGGACTCTTACTGGAACGAAAGGAGAAAAAGGAGGATGAGAAAAACAAGAGTAAAGAAGAAAAGGATTGATGCAAAATCATCCTTTTGATGGCGGCCTGATCGTTTTTCTCCGGCTACCACAATGGGGCAAAGTGAAGACACGACTGGCCAATACGATGGGCCAGGACGTTGCCTTGTCGATATACAAGGAGCTAAGTTCACGCACACTCACAGCAGCAGCTGAATCAGGATACGCAGTCTATGTGTTCTATGACGGTGGCTTACCGTCCAATGAGGAAAGAAATCCTGCATTCTCCTACCACTTGCAGTCACCAGGGGATCTTGGTTTGAAAATGGCAGAAGCTATTTCCTATGTGCTTCAGTTTCACACCAAAGCAGTCATTATCGGAAGTGATTGTCCTTTGTTAACCTCATCCATACTCCAGGAAAGTTTCAATGCTTTAGATACACATGATACCATCCTTGGCCCTGCCATGGATGGTGGATATTATCTGCTTGGTTGCAAAAATTTGGTGAATTCCCTTTTTGCTGATATCCAGTGGAGTACCCCATCCGTCCTGACCAGGACTATTGAAGAAATAATTAGAGCCAACCTATCATACCACTTGCTTCCACCTTTGGCAGATATAGATACGGAGGATGATTGGAACCACTTTAAAGATTCCGAAAAGTAAAATGACCTGATTACCTGCGCCCGTAAAGCACAACCTTCGCTTTTTTATTGGTCATGGCATTGCTCTTATAAAAGAAATCTACTTTCTTAATAACTCTGTCTCCTCCCTCCAGATCCATGACTCTTGTTTCACCACCGGCATGAATAAAGTTTTTGATATTCATGACATCCTGTCCACCATTTCCGAAATGAACCACCACCCTGTCAAAATCGATTCCTTCGTTCTGAACAAATAATTTAATGGCTTTAAAATCACCCCTCGAATTGGTTACCCAAATCTCATCATGATCTGTGTGTCCATTGACTTTGGCTGAACCCAATTCGGTCCATGCCTGGGCAGATAAGGAAGTAAGCGAAAAGAAAATTGCCAAAAAAATGGCCATGCTGTGGAAAGTTGATTGCTTCATAGTACTTGATTTTGCTCGAAAGTTATGTTTTTGACCACGAATTTCCAAAATGGTTTAATCCTGATATCCTGACGATTTAAGTGGCTCATCAATGTCAATGCTATTACTCCATGGATTGGGGTTTTTGGAGTGCGGGCCTGACCTTACGCGATGAATTTGATAACCTGTGGAAGTATAATTTCCAGATGTAAAAGTATGTTGGCAGGATAAGGTGTGATATCACCCAAAAAGGTGATTTTGAGCTACGCAGGTAAATGAGATTACTTCTTGACGGAAGCCATGCACACAGCCTCTGAAAAGTTGTTGATCGTATCAACATCCGTAATCTGAATGGAAGCATAATGTAATGCGGTATCAAGTACGTAGAGGCTATCATACTTGATAGGGGGCTGAATGAGCCCGATCATTCGATCCGTGCTGTCGGGATTTTGCGCCCACACTTCATAATGATGACCTGAGGGCAATGCAGGTAGATCCACGACCTGTAACATCATCTTTCCGGACAATCTACATTTGAAAAGTACTACTTCAGCATCCGGTGTTGATTCACACCCTTTGACTTTTATTCTATCTGTCGTTGCTGAATTGAGAAAGCTTGATCGCTCAGCATCTTTCCTCGAAAGCGTAGACAATTCCACTACTTTGGCATGCTCCTCTTCAAGCTTCTCACATGTGGAATGGTAGTCTTTTTTAAGTGAAAAATGCTCTTTGCATAAGATGCTGAATCCGGCTAAAACAGCAATGACTGTTATTGCCGAACCAATCAGGATCCTTCGCTTTGTGAGAAAGGAATGCCTGAGGGCAGGTTGAGTTAGATTTCTGTTGAACTTACCACAAATCCTGTTTCTTGATTGATTGATCTGTTCCTGAATCTCCGGATACAGGGAAGCAAGGCGCTCTACCTCACCACTCTCCTGCTCTGAGGTCAGACCTAAGACATACTTGTCGATCCACCCGCCTTCGATTAGTTCATTCTTTGTCAACTGTACTATCTTTTGTAATCAATCTATAAATGCCTTTTCGGCTAAATTGTTCTGAAGGTCACGCAAAATCTGCTCCATAGCAGGCATATATATATTTACCTGCTCCAATTTCGTGCTTCTCTATAAAACACGCCTTAACAATTGATAATAAATTTGGTTGCGAAAAATGAAACCCTCTGACCGAAGTGGGATAACTATTGATTGAGCCTAAACATCAAATTCGATCGTATCTCCTGCTTTCAAGCTACCTCCCCCTTTCGATTTATCTTTCTTTCCGTCAGGTGGGGCGTTCTTTTTCTGCACAGATTGTTTTGTGCCGGCAGTTTTTGTTGGTTTAGGTGAACCTTTTGATAGTGATCCAAATAAGTCGGCCTGGATGCCACCAGAGGTTCCGGAAGGATGAGTATCCTCTTCCTCCTCCTCATCATCTTCCTGATCTTCTGCCTTGGATTGTTCTTGTATAGAGATCAGTTTTTTATCAATCAGCTTATTTCCTATAGCTTTCCATCCCTTGACCTCAATGAAGGCAGCAGGCTGTATGACTTCTGTTACTTTTTGACGCTGGCTCATATACCCGATTTCCACTATAGGGTCTTCGTCCAGGGAAACAAAGAAAAGTTTGGAATCTTTATGCTCAGTAATAAATTTAAATCGCTGACCGGTGGACGTCGTTTCGATCAGGAATCTTTTGACCATGGTCCACTGTTTCTCACCCTCATAATATACTGCTGAAATGGCCGCTTTCGGTTTGAATTTTCCACAATACATGAGATCCTTCATGTCTATTTTCCCTGAAGGATCAAAATCAACTATCTCATACTCACCGCTACCATAGATGGTCAATAATTGATCGCCGGTATCAAAGGAACCCATGTATTTACCGCGTTCATCTTTATTGATCCGGCCACTCACATCATCATACCAATACTTCTGTGCACCAAGTGTACTCTTACCAACTTCGACCTGTGTCACCTTTCGGACAGGATACCGGGTGACAATATTTCCTCCCGCTGCGCGGCCTTTAATGGCCATTTCTTCAAAATAGAAATCAAATATTTTATTGCGCGCACTGCTTCCTGGCGTCAATTGGATTTCTACTCTTTCAGACTCCCCATTCGGATGCGTTTCGAAATAAAGTACTTTGGAATCCTTGCCCCCTTTCGTCAGATCATATTCCTTGTCACGCGTGATGGAGGTAACATTAAATCGCTTGGCATATGCCTTTCCTGAAGCCCCATCCACATATATGAGGTGATAGGTCGTGCGTTCATCACCTCGCTTCCAGACAGCCACATGAACTATATTCTTTCCGACAAAGACTTTCTCTGCAATCCGGCTCACCATAAATTTCCCATCCCTGCGAAAGGCAATGATATCATCGATTTCGCTGCAATCGGTCACAAACTCGTCTTTCTTCAATCCCCATCCTATAAACCCTTCTTTACGATCAACATACAATTTGGCATTGTTGGCAATCACCTTCGCGGCCTGGATGGTATCAAAAGTCGTAATCACCGTCTTGCGTTCACGCCCCTTTCCATATTTATCGAGTAGGCGCTGAAAATAACTAATCGTGTATTCGGTCAGGTGGTTCAAATCATGAAGCACTTGTTTCAATTCATCTTCAATACCGCGAATAAGTTCATCTGCCTGGAAGGAATTGTATTTTGAAATCCGCTTGATACGAATTTCAGTCAGCCGGGTTATATCTTCTATTGTTATATCACGAACCACCAGCAATCGCTTGTCATTCCTGGTCTTCGAAGATGGTGTCGCAATATATTTAGCCAATCCAAGCCCGATCACATCAATCACATCTTCCCACGTCTCAGACTCTTCAATATCCCGATAGATTCTCTTCTCAATGAATATTTTCTCAAGGCTCGAGAAATGCCATTTTTCTTGTAGCTCACCAAGACGGATACTGAGTTCCTGTCTCAACAGCTCCATAGTATTCAAGGTGCTCTGACGGAGGATCTCTTCCACTGCAAGGAAAGCCGGCTTGTTGTCACTGATGACGCAGGAGTTGGGTGAAATGGACACCTCGCATTGCGTGAATGCATACAACGCATCGATGGTTTGGTCGGGAGATACGCCAGGCTGCAGTTCTATGACGATTTCGACTTCAGCAGCTGTGTTGTCATTGAGCTTCTTAATCTTGATCTGACCCTTTTCACTGGCCTTGACAATGGATTCCATCATGGAAACGGTCGTCACGCCAAATGGAATCTCGCGGATCACCAGTGTGCTCTTATCGAGTTTATCAATAGTGACCCTGACACGAATTTTGCCACCACGAAGCCCACTCTGATAGTCACTTACATCGATCATGCCTCCTGTCTGAAAGTCAGGATAGAGCTTAAATTTTTTGCCTTCCAGTACTTTGATCGAAGCCTGGAGAAGTTCAATAAAATTGTGTGGCAAAATTTTAGTCGCCAATCCCACAGCGATTCCCTCAACTCCCTGTGCAAGGACCAATGGAAACTTGACCGGAAGGGTTATAGGCTCATTGCGACGTCCGTCATACGAAACCTGCCATGGTGTCGTCTGTGGATTGATAGCCACTTCAAGTGCAAACTTGGTCAGCCTTGCTTCAATATACCTGGATGCTGCAGCACTATCTCCGGTACGGATATCACCCCAGTTACCCTGCGTATCAATCAATAAATCCTTTTGTCCCAGGTTGACCAATGCATCACCGATGGCTGCATCACCATGCGGATGGTATTGCATGGTGTGTCCTATAATGTTGGCTACTTTATGATAGCGGCCATCATGGATGTCATAGATGCTGTGCAATATTCGGCGTTGGACAGGCTTGAGCCCATCCTTGATATCAGGGACTGCCCGCTCCAGGATTACATAGGATGCGTAATCAAGAAAGTAATCCTCATACATGCCTCCCAGGTAGGTGATACCAGGGTGTTCCGGTGAATGCAATGATTCGTTATCCGGGTTTTTCTTTTTACCCATACGTTAACGATCAGCTATTCTCAATCTTTGTTTTCAATGCTTTCAACTGTATATAGTCTTTGTCCTCTTCACTATCATATTTGCGCAATGCCTCATCTAATATTTCGATGGCTTCGGCTTTACCCTTGTATTTGTATACCAACTTTGCATTGTTGGCTATAAATTCTGCTTTTGCTTCCTTATCATCAGCTGCTTTGCCTGAAAGCTCGACGGCCAGGTCGCGACAAGTCTGGTTATCACCGGCATATTTGTCCAGGTCAAGGGCTAATTGATTGAGACTTGCAGGTTCATTTTTAGCATACTTCTTAACATAGGTATTGACCATGTCGCCGATCTTCGACATATCATGCATCGCGAGCGCATATTTGATCTCGCTCTCAGCACGGAAACGATCCGCTTCTGCCGGGATATTTCGCTTCATCGCATCGGCTGCCAGTGGTATCAGTTCAGGACTCTCAAATTCGATAGCGCGGTCAACCGTATTTTCACAGGCACGCCTTACTTTGTCATTGACCACATCTTCGGGAACAATTTTGACGATCTGTGATTTGTATTTTTCAAAAAGATCGAAGCATTGGCAATCCACCTGGGATGCGGCTTCGAGAATAAACTTCAGATTTTCCGGTGTGGTGAGATCTTTCTGGCCCGCGAGATAATCGTTTGAAATTTTCACGGATGGCTTACCGGACTTATTGAGCGCAGCCACATAATCGTATACCAACTGATAACTACGATCTCCGGCTTCGTAGACTGCTGCATATTTAGCACTCTTGTCGTACTTGGCTACAACTGATTCACCCAGGGCGATCAGGGCAGCAGGTTGCTTGGCGCCAACAGATTTCTGAACCAGAACCTGGTCATAATCGATGAAGAACAAAGTTGGATAAGCGGTGACATCATATTTCTTACGAAACTGCAGTCCCATCTCCTTTTCCATATCGATTTTCATGCAGACAAAGTTGGCATTAAACAATTTGCCTACCTCGGGATCAGGGAAAGTATTGGCTGCCATATTTTTGCAAGGGCCGCACCAGGTAGTGTATGCATCCACAAAGATGATTTTGTCTTCGGCTTTGGCTTTCATCAGCGCCTCTTCCCAGGTGCCGTGAAAAAACTCAATGCCCTGACCGGAAATGGAAATGGTGGCAAGGCAAGAGAAAATGAATAACAAAAGGTTATTTCTCATATTTGGATCAATCAGACTGCAAAAATAAGGAAAAAAGAGGGTCGGCAAATTAACCACATGTTAATTGATAGTCAGTGACTTGGGGTGATTTCAGGTTAATAGGCAAAATAAATTGATCGGCCAAAACGGATGGGATGCGATGAAGTCACACAAAAGAAAAGAGGTGAAGCGAACTATGACATTCACTCCACCTCTTTATTTATGTTGGTGATATAACCGGCATGGATCAGAAAGCCTGATTGCTTTTCAACCTAATGCCTTGATGTTTTATCTCCTGCGAGCGCCTGCTTTTTTAGCTACTGCTCTCTTAACCGCTTTCTTAGCAACTGCTCTCTTAACGACTTTCTTTGCTACTGCTTTTCTAACTGCTTTTTTAGCAACCTTCTTAACTGCAGCTCTCTTAACAGCCTTCTTTGCTACTTTCCTTACTACTGCCTTCTTTACCGCCTTTTTAGCAACTTTTCTGGCAACAGCCTTCTTGACTGCTTTCTTAGCAACTTTTCTGGCAACAGCCTTCTTGACTGCTTTCTTAGCTACTTTTCTGGCAACAGCCTTCTTAACAGCTTTCTTTGCTACAACTTTCTTTGCTACAGCTTTCTTCGTTGCTTTCTTAGGAG
>JAGOIB010000146.1 GCA_017995875.1 Saprospiraceae bacterium | reverse complement strand
AAAAAAAGCTGCTGAAGAAATTCTCCAGCAGCTTTTTTTTGAAATAAAACAACACAAAGTATAACCAACCTTTATTTTGCAGCCAATCCGATCATTGGGCTAACCTTTCCCCATGAGGTGGCTTTCCCGGTGAGCAAATTGATGTATAATAGTCTGTATGAATCTTGTGTGATATCGTCAAAGCCTGCTGTGCCAAATCCTGCAGGATAGCGACTTCTACCATATTGCACTGTAAAACCAGCATTGGCACTTGTGATTTCGAAGCCGCCTTCTCCTTCAAAGAAAAAGCCGGTTGGGCCTACCAGGGCAAGACTACCTCCATTATAGGAAGACTGTTTGTACAAGTTTCCATTATTTGCATCGAGGTCGTATAAGGTTACTCTTGAGGTTCTGGTTGCAAATGAGAAAGCGATGCTATTGATAGGATTCACCCCCCCACCGAAGAATGCATCTACACCTACGACAGCACCAGTGGTTGGGCTAATACGTAGTGCCTGACCAAGATCTGTGATCAGCCTGATAACATCATCAGCAGGACTAAAATCAAATCCTACCAGCGAGCCGTTAATGGCCGGTGATAAAGGCTGTCCTGAAACAGGAGTGGCGATGCCTGAAACCGGATCTATCAGGTATAATACGCTTTGATTGGAAATACCGAAGAGCTGTTTGTTTTTAGGACGCGTATCTATAGCCAGGATTACTTCTTCGCTTCTAAGGCCGGTGATAGCTACCCTGCCTGTTTCCAGTGCAGGTGGACCTGCGACAATACTGACAAGTTCATTTGCAGGAGAAAGACCTATCAGTGCTGTATTACCAGGGCCACGTATCTCGATCGATTGATCATTCGTTGGTTTGACGGTATCATCGTTTGTGCAAGCTGACATAAACAGAAAACCGGTTAATGCAGCAGCTCCCCAGGAGAGCATTTTCAAATTGAGTCTCATATGTAGAATTTTAAATAGTTACAAACAACATCAGGGTGAGATGCGGTACTATATAAAGGTGGAGAAACTCCAAGGTGAGATGCAATACTAACGCAGTATTATCACTAAAGTTATGCGTTTCCTTTTGAAATGCAAATATAAAATGCAGTGTTTTTACATCCTTTTGTTAAAATTTTATCGGAATTAAGGGTTTCTACTGATAAAATAATTCCATTCCAAGGAGGACATTAATGGTATTAGTAATTTGATATTAAAATCCAGGGCAAAACAATATTGGAGAAAGGCAAAAAAAAGAGGCCCATTTCTTTCAAAATGGACCCCTATAGGTTATTTCCAGGTTTATCACCAGGAAATCAGGTTGGTTTCTATTCTTCTACTACTTCAAAATTGACCGTTGAATGTACCTGTGCATGAAAGTTGATCGTAGCGGTGTATGATCCCAATACTTTCACTTCTTCAGGTAATTCAATTTTTTTGCGGATCACGTCGATGCCCATCTGATCTTTGAGGGCTTGCATGATTTGCACATTTGTCACGCTACCGAAAATCTTTCCGGTGGTACCTGCTTTAGCGCCGATGCGCAGTACCTGGCCTTCCAGTTTCGCTGCCAATGCTTTGAAGTCTGCTATTCTTTCTGCTTCATGAGAAGCTTCTTCAGCACGTAGTTTTTCAAGCTTGGCTTTGTTGGTGGCGTTGGCGGTGAGTGCCAGTTTAGAAGGAATGAGGTAATTACGGGCAAACCCCGGTTTTACATTCACCACTTCATGACGCTCGCCAAGGGTATCGATATCTTTTAACAATATTATTTCCATGATGTCTTTGTCGGTTGAGTGAATGATTACTTCAATAAGTCCGTCACGAAAGGCAGTAAAGCGAGGTGACGTGCACGCTTGATCGCTTCAGAGACTTTACGTTGGTATTTGAGTGAATTTCCGGTGATACGACGTGGGAGTATTTTCCCTTGCTCATTTAAGAACTGAGCAAGAAAATCAGGGTCTTTATAGTCGATATGACGGATGCCGAATTTTTTAAAGCGGCAGTATTTTTTACGTTGTTTCCCAATGTTTGGATTGCTGAGAAACTTAATATCTTCTTGTGTTGCCATTTTATCTTATGGATTATGAAGGATTATGAAATGGTCCGGTTTATTCTTCTTCCTGAACAACTTCAGGAATCACAACGTCTATCGCCTTTGGGGTCGGTACCGGAGCGACATCAGCAGGTTTGGCTGCTTTCTTACGTAACCGTGTAGTCTTCTTGATCAGACCGTTGCGCTTGTCTTCATTGTATTTGACACCGAACTTGTCGAGTGCGATACTGAGATAACGCATGATCCTTTCATCACGACGTAGTGCGAGTTCGATAGGAGCGATAACGGTTCCGTTTTCAGCTTCAAATTCGATCGTGTAGTAGATACCTGAATTCCGCTTGTTGAGCGGGTAGGCAAGTTGTTTGAGGCCTGCATCGTCTACATTGACGATTTTGCAACCTTGTTTCTTCACCTGATCCTCATAGGTTTGTCTGACGGATTGAATCTCCTCATGAGACAAAACGGGATCGACAATGAAGGTTAGTTCATAATGCCGCATGGCGTTTGCTTGGATTTGTAGCCTGCACACTCCCGAGGGCTGCAAGCGCGTTGTAAAATGAAATTATGTCAAAAATGGGCGGCAAAGATAAGGAAAAGAGCCGTTTATGCAAGTTATCGGCTAAATTTTATCGGACACTGGCCAAAGGCATTCCCCCATCCATATCCCCGGCAAGGACAGGTGATTGCAGGTTTCCTGAGTATTCCCTGACATTACGGTAGACATATGAATACAATTCGTCGAGGGTCACGAGCTTGTCAGCATTGGCATCTGCCTTTCCCTTGAGACCTTCCACAAGATAATGGCTGAATATACCTTGCCTTAAGCCTTGAGATTCAAGGGAATACTCTTCACTTTTGGAGGACAATAGGAACGCAGTACCGGCAGCGGTAGTGGATAGTTTCTTATAAAAGAGGTCCACGGATTCAAACATCGGGGTTTTGGCCGCCAATAGTGAACCGGCATAACAGGCATCTGCAATCACGACTTTCTGACGGGCAACGCATGCGCTAAGCCGGGTTTTGATGTCATCATATTCCACCTTATTACGATATCCATCACTATCTGTGGGCAGATAAGCACCTTGTAACCCATGCCCTGCCAGGTACACCAATACCTCATCTTCCGGTCCGGCCATGGCAATGATATCATCCAGGCTTTTATAGATATTATCTGCGATGGCGCTTTCGTCTATCAGTATCCTTATGTGATCTTCAGGCACCGCACCCCCTTCCGGGCTTTTTAGAAAGGCATAAATCCGATAGGCATCATCATCTGTATATTTCAAAGATTCAAAATGGTCATATCGTGATGCTCCTACGATCAAAGCATAAATATTGACTCCTTCAGCATAAGCGCTTTTCGAAACGGGCGTTTTATCAACATATTTTCCATCTCTCCAGTCACCTGACAACACAAGTCCATTGGAATAAACTATTTGCCCTTTTCCAGCCGGACGTCCATTACTCCAGCGACCCCTGTAAACATCGCCATTGACATACTTGCACTCCCCTTCTCCATCAGGTAACCCATTGAGAAAAAATCCTGTGTAGACCGATCCATCATCAAACACCATCCTTCCTTTTCCAGATCCACATGGCACCAGATTGCAATCTGCAAGCACTTCTATTGGTACAACATTGAGTAACTCATTTTTCAATTTGAAGCCTTGCTCTGTCCAGAATCCCTTTTCTTTTGTGCCATCCGCATGGAAATAATAGCCCTCCTTGACATTTTTGTCCTTTTCCCAAAGGCCTTCAAAATAGCCTCCATCCTGGTCATAAACCCTGACATCGCCATTCAACTGGTTATTTAAAAAGGGTCCCTGATACGTCAATCCATCGATAGTATTGAGAATCCCTTCCCCGTCGCGTTTGTTCATTTTCCAATGGCCCTTATACATGTCTCCATTGGCAAACCATAGCGTGCCAATTCCATGAAGTTTTCCATAGGACATTTCACCCTCATAGAGTGCGCCGTTTTGAAACCGATATTGACTGATCCCATCCTGGCAATTGCCTGAAAGACATTGGGCTATGCCGGCATTATGGGCCAGGCAAAGGACGGTAATGATAATACCTGATCTGAACATATGCAGTTGATTTTAAAGGACAAGGGGTGCAGATGTACAGGTAATAAATAGCTGAGGATTGGGTGAAAAAGATGGATTCAGGATATAAAACTTATTTTTGACCCCGAATATTATATCAGACAACTATGAAAAATATACAATTCTTCTTTCTCCTCCTGATTGGATTTTCAGTTTGGATGTCATGCCAGTCCTCACCATCTACTTCCAGTGATTCTTTTGGCGCCGGTGTTACGAATCCTGAATCAGCCATTGGTTTGGCTGAGGTATCGACCAAACTTGATTCTCTCGATTCACTGACAGTCGTGATGAGAGCTAAAGTAAGTGAAGTGTGCCAGGCAAAAGGCTGCTGGATGAATATTGTGGATGCTTCCGGCACAGCACAGGGCGAAATGTTTGTTCAGTTTAAAGACTATGGTTTTTTCATGCCTAAAGATCTTGCCGGCAAAGAAGTCATCGTCGAGGGCAAAGCATACAAAGAAGCTACTTCTGTTGAAGAACTCCGTCACTATGCTGAAGATGCAGGAAAGACTGCTGAAGAGATTGCTGCTATCACTGAGCCAACAATGGAGAAAAAATTCCTTGCTACAGGCGTTGTTTTAGTGAAGAGTGAAAAGTGATGCTTCGACCGGCTATATCTCGTCCATGTGCGACAGCTCAGCAACCGAGTGAAAAGTGGTCGCGAGACGTGATACGTGAGTTATTGTGAATTGTGAGTTGTGAGTTGTGAGTTGTGAGAATTGATTTTACATGGCGGTCACAGACCGCCCGGAATGATAATTCATTAGATACAGTTTGGGTATATTGATTTGAAGTTATAAAACTTCAAATAGCGAGCGAATTGATTTCACGTGGCGGTCACAGACCGCCCGACATTAATAATCTAAATGATACAATTTTGGTATTCCGATTTGAAGTCATAAAACTTCAAATAGCGAAGCATTCATGTCTAGAGTCTGAAGTCTGCGAGTCTGAAGTCTCTAGTCTAAAAGAAATCGTCAATCCACAATCGTAAATCGT
>JAGOIB010000145.1 GCA_017995875.1 Saprospiraceae bacterium | reverse complement strand
ACGCTTCAAAATCAGCTAATGCGCAGGAAGCCCACGAAGCGATAAGGCCTTCTTATCCTGAGAATCCTACGATTCCAGATGGCGACCGCGACATGGAAAGGCTGTATGACCTGATCTGGAAACGTGCAGTCGCCAGTCAGATGGCTGATGCTAAACTTGAAAGGACAAACGTAAGTATATCTGTTTCCGCACATCCCGGTGAATTCCTGACAGCCAAAGGTGAAGTCATCAAATTTGATGGTTTCCTCAAACTGTATATTGAACAGCAGGACGACGAGCCGGAAGAAGAAGGTTCTGCTATCCTGCCTCCATTGAAAGAAGGTCAGAAACTTGATCTCAATGAAATGACAGGTACTGAACGATATACGAAAGGACCTGCACGATATACTGAAGCTGGCCTGGTTAAAAAACTAGAGGAACTTGGCATTGGACGCCCGTCAACATATGCACCAACGATCAGTAAGATCATGGAAGAAGATCGCGGCTATGTCATTCGGGGCAACTTGCCGGGCGTTGAACGAGCATATGCATTTATCATCTTATCAAATAAAAAAGTAAAAGAAGAAGTCAAAACTGAAATCACCGGTGCCATATCTAACAGGTTGGTCCCTACCGATATGGGATTACTTGTGACCGATTTTCTCAATGAAAATTTTGCACAGGTGATGGATTACAACTTCACGGCGGATATCGAGAAGAAATTTGACATCATCGCCGATGGAGATATGGAGTGGCATAAAATGATTGAAGCATTTTATGGCCCGTTTCATAAAACAGTTGAAGAAACACTGGAAGGTGCTCAACGTGTGCGTGGACGAAGAGATCTTGGCATCGATGCAGAAACAGGTCAAACGATATTGACACAGATGACACGTTTCGGCCCTGTGGTGCAGATCGGTACAAGAGAAGAGATGGGAGAAGATGAGAAACCTAAGTTTGCAAATCTTCGTCCCGGCCAATCGATCGAAACGATTACGCTTGAAGAAGCGAAAGAACTTTTCAAACTTCCCCGCACACTCGCTCCATATAAAGACAAAGAAGTACTCATCGGTGTAGGCCGCTTCGGTCCTTATGTCAAGCATGGCGATGCATTTATTTCCTTACCGAAAGGCGAAGACCCATTGGAAATATCTGATGAACGTGCAAGGGAACTGATTGATGCCAAGGAACATGAAGATCGTCCTGTGGCGATGTACAAAGGCAAACCTGTGACGAAAGGTAAAGGACGCTTTGGCCCTTTCATCAAATGGGAAGGCACCTTTGTCAACATTCCGAGAAAATACGATCCCGATCACCTGAAGGAAAACGAGATCTACGAATTACTTGCAGCAAAGCTTGAAAAAGAAGCCAACCGCTACATACAACAATGGGACAAAGAAAAAATCACGCTTGAGAATGGACGTTGGGGACCTTTCATCCGTAAAGGAAAGAAAGCCATCAATATACCCAAGATCAATGATGAACGAATGACTTCTGAGGTGGCTGCTTTACTGACACTCGAAGAAGTAAAAGAAATCATCGCAGGCACGATTCCTGATTCGGTGGTGAAAAAAATCAAAGACTCAAAGTAAATAGTCCTCCAGGCTAAATTGCGTTATCAAAGGTCTATGGCTACGGGCAACTCTATCGATGGAGTTTTCCCGGCAAAATAATGATGTAGTGTATCGCCGATCCTGACCAACTGCATCATCTGCTCTTCAGGCAATATGACATTATTGACATACAACACCATGAGGTAATTCATGCCTTCGAGGCTATAAAATCCCTGTGTATCAAAAAAGCGGATCATTTCCGGATTATTGAAATGATAGCGGATATAATCTTCATCCTCACCACGCAAAAGATAGTTTTGACTGAAGGTGGGATACTCAATGAAATCAATATCCTGCATGCCAAAATAGGTACCTATGCGATGGTACCATTTTTCGGGCACCATGACAAAATGCGGAAGCGCCAATGCTTTTGAATACCTGAAATAAACGGTTTGGTTATAGGTAATACTTGTCTTGCCATTGGATACGGTATAGGCATAATCAAACATGCAGGAAAATTCAAGATCATCATTCTCCTTGATGATCAGGGGCGTGATCCGCTTGCGCATCCCCACTTTGAAAAGTTTAAAATCAAGCAGCCACTTGACCATATCAAATTCATCGCCCTGCTTGTATGACCAGGATAATGCATTGGCACAAGCCTCGAAGGCTGCATAGCGCTGATCTGCTTTATATCTTCCCATAGCTAATTTTTGGCCCGGCCAAGATCGGAAATTATATCAAGTGCTGCTGCTTCTGCCCCACCACCGGCGGTCAACATCTTACCGAGTACTTCATATTCACTTCGTATGAGATTATATTCAGCAGGAGCAAGAATCTGCATAAGTTGTTCATACATCTTGGCAGCATTACAATCAGCCTGAATCAGCTCAGGTACAATTTGTTTATCCATGATCAGGTTGACAAGAGATATAAAGCGAACCTTTATCAATCGCTTCGCAATCTGATAAGAAAGTGGACTGCCCTTGTACACAACGATCTGTGGCACACCGAGCAATGCTGTTTCTAATGTAGCCGTCCCTGACGTTACAATGGCTGCTTCACTTTGTGCCAATACTTTCTTCATGTCACCTGATACTATTTCGATATTGGAGAGCCCTGAAAGCCACTGCTCATACAGGATGATCGAAAGATGCGGAACTGCTGCCACACAAAAGGTATGCTCCGGCATCATCCTGGCAAGCGAAGCCATTTCAGGCAGAATACGCTCTACTTCGTGTTTTCTGCTACCGGGCAATAGTGCAATACGACCTTTGACTGGGGCGTATTGGAAATCACCTTCACGTTTTATTTCCACCGCCAGGGGATGACCGATGTACATCACTTCAACTCCGTACTGTTGATAAAATTTCTTTTCAAATGGCAGGATCACATACATCCTCCGTACCGCTTTGATGATTTGCTTTACCCGTGATGTATGCCATGCCCACAGTTGCGGAGAGATATAGTAATAAACAGGAATATTGTTTTTATAGGCCCATGTTGCCATGCGCAAATTGAAGCCCGGATAATCTATAAGCACTAATGCATCAGGTTTGAAATCAAGGATTTCCTCTTTACATTTTCTAAAATTCCTGAAGATAGCCGGTAGATGCCTGACCACCTCTACAAAACCCATGTAGGCCAGCTCTCTGTAATGCCTCGTCACATTGACGCCATGGCCTTCCATTGCTTCACCACCCCACCCTTGAATATTGGCGTTTGGATTATGCTTATAAATGGCCTCACAAAGCAATGCGGCCTGTTTGTCCCCACTGGCTTCACCTGCCAGAACAAAATATTTCAAAACTGGAGCATTTTAAATCCATAGAGCCAAAACCATATAGCAACCAAAATCATGCTGGCAATCAGCATACCGCGAATGGTCTCATACTGATAGTGCTTCTTTCGAAATGTTTGCATGAGGATGAGATTGGAACAAATAGCCACAAGTGCCAATGTCCTTGTCCGGAAATCTTCTGCAAATCCAACATCACTCAGGAAACCAATGGAATCAAGTAACTGGTACAACAATCGTAAAATGCCATACACACCTATCGGCAACAAGAGTCCAATGGCCAATCCTACCCAGACAGAATCTTTCTTCAGTGCTGAAATCATATAATTGGATTTATCCCTTCCAGTGATATTAACGATGGAATAGCCTTATGGTGTGTAAGATCATGTAACGAGGGCACAATAGAAATAAAACCTTCTCTCAATGCATTGATATCTGTTCCCGGCCCTGTATCATGCGTCGCAAAATTACCGGTCAGCCAATAAAATTTTTGCCCGCGTGGGTCTTCGCCTTCCACAAATTCCTCTTCCCATCGGCCTTCTGCCTGACGACATACTTTCATCCCGCGGATTGGTCCTAAACTTGGATGTGGAATATTGACATTTAAAAGTTTTGAACCTACAAGGCCATTACTCAGCACATATTCCATGATGGATTTCACCCAGGGCGTCGCAGGTATGAAGTCAGCATTCATATCATAATCCTCAAGACTGAATCCGATGGAATTGATTCCTTCAATTGAGGCTTCCATGGCAGCAGAGATTGTCCCGGAATAAAGAATATTGATTGATGCATTCGAACCGTGATTGATTCCTGATACGCACAGATCTATCTTACGGTTTTTCAACAGGACATTTTTAGCTAGTTTGACACAATCCACAGGAGTACCAGAGCATTCGTAGGCTTCGATCTTGTCAAAGACATTGACTTTGTTGAGTCGTATCGGATCTGCCAACGTTACTGCATGTCCTTTTGCAGATTGTGGTGAATTGGGCGCTACGACAATCACCTCACCCATATGTCTGGCAATCTCCACCAGGCTCCTGATGCCTGGCGCAAACATGCCATCATCATTGGTCACTAATATAAGAGGGCGCCTGTTTTTATCCATGTTGAAATTACCTACACCTTAATTTTTATAAATGAATCACTTCGCCGTATGCAGCTGCAGCGGCTTCCATGATAGCTTCACTCATCGTTGGATGCGGATGTACTGTCTTTACGATTTCCATACCCGTTGCCTCTAGTCTGCGAGCCAATACCATCTCCGCAATCATATCTGTGACACCATGTCCTATCATGTGTGCACCTAATATTTCTCCATACTTCGCATCAAAGATCAGCTTAACAAATCCCTCAGGATGTCCTGCAGCTTTTGCTTTTCCACTTGCCGTAAAAGGAAACTTTCCGATTTTCAATTCAAACCCCGCATCCTTTGCTTGTTGTTCTGTCATACCAACAGAGGCGATTTCAGGTTGGCAATATGTACAAGATGGAATGTTGTTGTAGTCCAATGGCTGTGGATGATGACCGGCGATTTTCTCAACACAAATGATTCCTTCAGCTGATGCTACATGCGCAAGTGCAGGGCCTTCTGTAATATCACCTATCGCGTAAATACCTGGCACATTCGTTTGGTACCATTCATTGACAACAACTTTTCCTTTGTCGGTTTTTATACCGAGTGTTTCAAGACCTATATTTTCGATATTGGATGCAACGCCTGCAGCAGAAAGGACAAGGTCACAATTTATCTCAGCTACAGTCCCTGTTTTACGATCTTTCGCAGTGACAACAATCGTCTTACCTGAGATATCAACCTTTTCAACAGCAGTATTTCCCAATACATCTATGCC
>JAGOIB010000144.1 GCA_017995875.1 Saprospiraceae bacterium | reverse complement strand
GGAGAGGCCTTAGCCGCAGGTGCTATTTTTACTTTTCCGGCCCTCGTCATCATGGGGCATTGGACTGAATTCAAATATTGGGAGACGATGCTCATTGCCTTATGCGGTGGAGTGCTGGGCGTCTTGTTTACGATTCCCTTGCGTAATGCATTGATCGTTGAACAGAATTTAAAGTTTCCTGAAGGTGTGGCCACCGCAGAAGTTTTGAAGAGTGGTGAGGAAGCTGGTAAGTCTGTCAGATATCTTATCACCGGTGCGTTGTTAGGGGCCTTTTTAAAATTTTCTGAAGGTGGATTGAGATTGTGGAGCGCAGTAGCAGAGACAGCTACCACAGTCGGTAATAAGCTATATGGTTATGTAGGCTTAAATCTTTCTCCTGCACTGATGGCTGTAGGGTACATTGTGGGATTACGGATTTCGTTTCTCATATTCCTTGGCGGTGCCATTAGTTGGTGGGTTGCGATGCCGATCTACTTGTGGATAAATGGAATACCAGCTGGTGATAGTCTCGTCGCTGTCGGCAGTGATATATGGAGTACGCAGATCAGATACCTGGGTGTAGGTGCGATGCTTGTAGGTGGTTTGTGGGCAATCATTAGTCTTGTCAAACCAATCACCGCCGCTATTAAAAATGGCATAGCAGCTATCCGAAATAAAACCGGTGGCAATAATGCTATTCGTACAGAGAGAGATATGCCCATGGGCCAGGTGTTGATCGCCATCGTAGCCATGATCATTCCTATTTTTATTATTTACCTGCGCGAAATTCAACAAGTACCTATTACGCTGTTCATGTCAGTGATCATGATCATTGCAGGTTTTATATTTTCTGCAGTAGCCGGATATATGGCAGGTATTGTAGGTAGTTCGAACAATCCAATTTCCGGAGTTACGATTGCAACTATCCTTACCTCATCACTAATTTTATTGGCGTTGATGGGCAAGGATTCAGCGAGTGGACCAGTTGCTGCCATTATGATTGGCGCAGTGACATGTTGCGCAGCATCCATTGCAGGAGATAATCTTCAGGACTTAAAAGCAGGTTACGTACTTGGTGCTACTCCACGTTCACAACAAATCATGTTGATGGTGGGAGTTGGTGCAGCAGCACTGGCATTACCTGTGATTCTAAATCTCCTGAATACAGCGTATGGTATTGGCGCGCAGAGTGGAAGAGAATCTGCATTGCAGGCACCGCAGGCATCACTTATGGAGAGTGTGGCAAGAGGTGTATTTAAGGGCGGTTTGCCATGGACCATGGTATATATCGGAATGGCTATCGGTGTCATCATCATCATCATTGATCAAATACAGGAAGCTCGTAAAAGCGAATACCGGGTTCCTGTATTGGCAGTTGCCGTAGGTATTTATTTGCCTTTCGATTTGGGTAGTGCTGTGTTGGTGGGCGGATTGGTCTCATGGGCCATTACCAGATTTCAAAAGAAGAATCCTTCCAAAGCTGATCCCGATTTGAAAACGGCATCAGCCCGGAGTGAAACCACAGGAATGTTGTTTGCTTCCGGCCTTATCACAGGTGAAGCCCTCATCGGTATATTGCTGGCGGTTCCTATCGTCATCTGGGAACGAAATGTTTTTGATCTTCATCTTATCCTTCCAGGTTTTATAGGTTTGGCGTGTTTGTTAGGCGTATGTTTTTGGTTGTACAAAACAACGGTTGGCAGTTTTATGAAAAAATAAATTTTATCAACCAGGACTGTGCTTAAAATTCAGGATGAAGATTTCGAAACCATCACTTCAAAGGAGTGGATTGTTACCAATGGTATAGGAGGATATGCATCATCATCAATATGTGGTGCCAATACGCGGCGTTATCACGGACTGTTGGTGGCATCGCTTCATCCCCCAACAGACAGAAGAGTACTTGTTTCAAAACTGGAAGAAAAAATCATTTCAGCCAGAGAGGAATTTTACGCTTGCACGAATTCGTATCCCGGGAAAATACACCCTGAAGGATATAGGTATCTCAAGTCTTTCAACAGGATGCCTTTGCCGACAAGTGTTTTTTCAAATGGAAAGCATACCGTCAGTAAAACTGTTTTCATGCGGTATGGACAAAACACAACTGTTGTTGAATATACTAATGAAGGAGAAGAAGCATTACTGCTTGAGTTAACGCCATTACTTGTATGCAGGGATTATCACCACCTATTTCATGAAGACCACCAATGGACCTTCAAAACCAGGAACCTCGAGGAAAGGCTTATAGAGATTAAGCCTGGAGAAAAGAATCCAACAATCTATTTGCGGTTTACAGCCGGCATATTTTATCCTGAACCACACTGGTACAATAACTTTGAATATGCAAGAGAGAAAGAACGTGGGTTGGATTTCAGCGAAGATGCTAAGAGTGTTGGAAAGGTGAGTTGTATGCTTGCTCCGGGAGAAAGTACTTCTCTTATATTCAGTACATCACAACAGGAATTGGAAGGCGATCCTGTTGACTGGAAATCAGAAGAACTTAAGCGGTTAAAAGCACTTGCTCCAAAGAAGAAAAGCCAATTTATCAAGGATCTTGTTATCAGCGGGGATCAGTTTCTGGTCACTCGTGGTACTGCTGAAAAATTTACATTGATTGCCGGCTATCATTGGTTTACGGATTGGGGTAGGGACACTATGATCGCGATGAGGGGTTTGGTTATTGCCACCGGTAAGAAGGAAATAGCAAAATCTATTTTCAATACCTTCCTTGAGTATCTCGATGGTGGAATGATCCCAAATCGTTTTCCGGATCAAGGGGAGAAACCAGAATACAATACGATTGATGCCTCCTTATGGTTGTTTGTGACACTATATGAATACTATCAGCAATTTGATGATCTGAAATATATTAAGGAAATTTTCAAGCAGCTTACACAAATCATTGATGCGCATTATGCAGGGACGAGATATGACATTCATGTCACACCGGAAGGGCTTCTATATGGAGGCCAACCCGGTACACAATTGACATGGATGGATGCCAAAGTTGGTGATCATGTTGTCACACCACGGATTGGTTGCCCCGTCGAGATCAATGCGTTATGGTTCAATGCGCTTTCCATCTATATTTATTTCGGAAATCTGCTTGGCCATCCGGTGGCTTCTTATGCTGTAAAACTCAAAGAACTTAAGGGAGCGTTTCGTTCACAGTTTATGAATGACAAGGGCTATTTAAATGATGTAGTCATTCCGGGAGGGAAGCCTGATGCCACCATACGCCCCAACCAGGTGTACGCCATAAGCCTGCCATTTTCACCCCTTACCATTTCTGAAGGAAAGCGAGTGCTGTCTATAATAACTGACCATTTGTATACGGATTACGGACTACGTTCACTGACTCCGTTTCATCCTGATTTCAAACCTGTCTACACCGGTGATCAATGGCATAGGGATAATGCATATCACCAGGGAACTATATGGGCATTTCTATGGGGGGAATATGCTATGGCACATCTCCATGTGCATAAGCATTCGAAGGAGTCAAAGCAATGGGTTACAGAACATGTCAAAAAACTCGAAGAGCACTTTTACCATGAAGATGGATTATATGCCATATCGGAAAATTTTGATGGCGACCTTCCGGGACCTGGCAAAGGATGTATTCAACAGGCATGGTCTGTCGGTATGACGCTGATGGCATTGATGCACGCGGACACATAAGCATTATTTATATATAAAATATGGAAATGATTTAGTACATTCGTCTGCCCTTCTGTGTTACCCAACAAAGAAATAAATGAAACACGCCTTTACGTTTCTCGCCTTTATCTTATGTAGTACAGTCATATCTGCACAACCGATCAAGGAAATTGATGTCCCATTTGCAGTCATGGATAAGTTTACACTTCTCTACCCCGATGCTAAAAGCCTTCTGTGGGAAATGAAAGGCGAAAAATATGTGGCTGAATTCAGAAACGACAAAATGGAAACCACAGCCATTTTATTGGCGGATGGTACGCTCGTCAAAACGGAAACAGAAATCAAGATTATAGCATTGCCTGAAGCGGCTACCGCATACCTTAACCTGAATCTTGAATCCAGGAAAATCGAAGAGACAAGGATTGCCGAAGATCAGGCAGGCATCATCACCTTTAAAGCTATGGTTGACAACATAGATTATACCTTTGACAGCACCGGTCAATTGATTGCTACAGATCAGGTAGTGATCGGGTCCAGATAAAATAATCATATGAAAAAAGTATTGTTTCTGTTGGTCGTCATGACCGGGTTATTCATTGCATGTTCTTCACCCAATAGCAAACCCGAACCGGACAAGCCAAAAGTTGATGTTCCAGAACTGTTATTGACGCGTTTTGCCAACATATATCCGACGGCGGAACAAGAAGTTTGGGAAATTGGGAAGAACAGAACGTATGAGGCCAGCTTTATAATGGATAAGCAGGATCTTAGAGTCATTTTCACGGACGATGGTGGCGTGCAACAGACAGAAGTTAAAGCGGATGTTTCATCGATTCCCCCTCTTGTATCGACCTTTGCCACAGAAAGTCTTGGCGTGAAAAAAATTGACCAGGCTTTTAAAGTGGTGGATGGTTTCGGCGTATTAACCTGGAAAATCCGTATCAATCATGTTGATTACCTGTTTACATCAGGAGGCCAGTTGATAGGCAGAATGGCGGAACAAACAGGAGCTGAAATCCCACAGGAGTGAGTAAACAACACAGGTCAGGAAATTATCTTAATTTTAATTTTTAATGATCGTCCAATGACGGACAGATAGGTTATATTCAAATCAAAAACTATGAATAAGGTATTGTTTATCTGCATTTTAATGATCGGTTGTCTTTCTGGTCAGGCTCAGGCTATTAAGACCTCAGAGGTTCCATCTGTTGTCACGGCAGCTTTGAAAAAAGAGTATCCAAACGCAACCAATATCAAATGGGAGATGCAGGATGGAATGTATGAAGCTTCTTTCGTGAACATGAAAGCCGAAATGGCAGTGATCTATTCAGACAAGGGAATCATGGCGCTGACAGAAACACCAGTCGAGGTTTCAGCTTTACCAGCCAATGTGTTTGACTATTTTAGAAAAAATTTGGTCAATGCTAATATAACTGAAGCTTCTAAGTTTGTTGATTCACAAGGCATCACCAGTTATGAAGTTGAAGTTGATAAAACAGACTACTTCTTTACTGCCAATGGCCAATTTTTGCGCAAACAAGCCGATTAGTATTCAGTAAT
>JAGOIB010000030.1:15352-19713 GCA_017995875.1 Saprospiraceae bacterium | reverse complement strand
ATTGAACGATCGATTTCATATAGGTTGTTTATTTCCCCTATAGACACGTTGGACGTAGCTCAGGGTTGGGTAAAGAATTGATTAAATATCAATAGTTAATCATAGAGGCACTTTTCCTCAATGTTAATATACACTTATTTCATCTATAAACGTCCAGGCAGGGTGTCCTGCTCCCGGCTTCCGGGCAGGAATGGACTTTAAGGGTGTAATAATCAACCTTATATAACGGGCTTGCGTCGGAGGAAATGTCAGGACAATGTCTTTTCGTCCGGTTCGGAGATCCTGGTCAGGGGTCCACCAATTCCAGCTGTAATCAACAAAATCAGGGCTATTAGAAATACGAACCACTATCTTTTCCGGGCTATGGATCCATGCACCCTGGCTGGACAATATGCCTATCGTGATAGAATCGATGTTGGTAACCGATGGTAAAGTCAGTTCTATTGAAAATTCTGTACCATTCCAGGCACACCAATCTTCACCATTAAAATCTGACGTACCGATCAAACCATCCACCAATGTTGCGATTCCTTGTTTGCCCGGATAACTTTTAGAAGGAGGTATCGATGAAGTGATCATAGCCTTACTTGCTTTAGTAGGCCTGAAATCAACTTTCTTGATTCCTGAATGGCTAGTCTTATAAAAAACAGGCCCTGGATTCGTAAACTTAACGGAGTCGCCCGACATTGATTGACTCCAGTTATTAAATGAAGTATCTCTTGTAAAATAAATTTCCTGGCCTGGAAGCGGAGTCTTCCATTTTAGTTGAAGTCCGCTGGTGTCGGAATATACTTCGGCGGTGGGCACTTGCAGATGATTTGCATAGTGTACGTCCATCCCATCCAACCGATCCAGATGTTTGTCAAGCCGCAGTGCAAACTCATTCCAATTTCTCCTGGATGCCGGTGTCCATAATACCTCAGCAAGGGCTATAGCCCTTGGAAAAGCCATGTACTCAGCCTGGTCGGTTGATCCAATATATTCAGTCCAAAGGTTGCCTTGTGCTCCCAAAATATGCTGTGCCTCGGATGGAGTCAGTTGTGCCGGAACAGGATTAAAAGAATAAACTTTCTCCAGTGTTGTCAGGCCACCGAAAGCTATGGGTTCAAAAGAAGGGTCAGCCTGGTAGTGATCAAAGTAGCAATGTGTACCAGGAGTCATGATCACATCATGTCCTGCCTTGGCAGCATCGATCCCACCTGACATTCCACGCCACGACATCACAGTTGCATTGGGTGCAAGGCCACCTTCAAGGATTTCATCCCATCCGATGATCTTCCTTCCCTTGCTGTTGAGATATTTTTCAATGCGTTGTGTAAAATAACTTTGCAATTGATGTTCATCCTTGAGGCCGTTTGCTTTCATCAATTGCTGACAAAAGGCACTTTCTTTCCACCTTGTCTTAGGGCATTCATCTCCCCCAATATGAATGTAGGGTGATGGAAACAAATCCATCACTTCATCGAGTACATTTTCTAAAAAAGTAAAGGTTGTCTCGGTAGGACAAAACACATCATCAAAAACGCCCCATGTGGTTGCAGCTTTGAAAGGCCCCGGAGTACAAGCCAATTCAGGATAAGCTGATAGTGCAGCCAACGCATGTCCCGGCATTTCGATTTCAGGAATAATCGTGACGCCCCGATCAACCGCATATGCTACTACATCCTTGATTTCTTCCTGGGTATAATAACCACCATGTCTGGTTCCGTCATATCGATCCGGAGTTTCCTTGTAGTGTCCAATCAAGGTTTCATCACGCCATGCTGCGATCTCCTGAAGTTTAGGATACTTTTTTATTTCGATACGCCATCCCTGGTCATCCGTAAGGTGCCAGTGAAATGTATTCATCTTGTAATACGCCAGGAGGTCAATATATTTTTTAACAAAATCAAGGGGCATGAAATGCCTGCATACATCAAGGTGCATTCCTCTGTAGGAAAACTGCGGATAGTCTGTCATCTGCAGAGCAGGAACCATCCATTGGCGGATTTCTTTGTTCGCATCCGGCATCGCGTCGATGCGCATGATCTGTCTGAGTGTCTGGAAAGCGTAAAAGATTGCCTTGTTTGTCCGTGCGGTAATGATGATACCGGAAGGCTGTATACTCAACTTATAGCTATCCTCATGATCAAATTGTGGCAGGGGCGGAGGTGCCTTGATGATGAGTATCATATTCTTTACATCTCCTCTTTCCTCCCCTCTTCCCGGTATCGGCAGGGTGTATCCGCTCTTTCGCTGGAAAACTTCTAAAAAAACTTTCAATGGATCAAAGGATGATGAATCAAATGGCTCATACAATATCCATGTCGCGGAATCGATAGTAAAACTGCCCTCTTTCATCTCGAGGAATGCGGGCAAAGGGACAATGGACATATTACCTGTCACCAACTCTTGTGATGAGATGGCATGGCTCGTCAGATAGAAAAGACAAAAGAAGAAGAAAAATTTCATGTGTTCAGCGATAAAACTGACTCTTAGAAGACCTGTTGTTGATCTGCAAGTAAGGTCCATAGTTTATCCTTTAATTTATCCAGTCCATACCCAGATACACCGGAAATAAATACGCAGTCGATATCTTCAGGCAGGGTTGGTTTTAGCATTTCCTGTACGGACTCATCAATAAGATCGCATTTGGTGATGGCACACAATCGCGGCTTATCAAGCAACTCCGGATTGTACATTTCCAGTTCGTGCAGAAGGATATTGAAATCCTTGCTGATATCATCTGATTCACAAGGGATCATAAACAGGAGGACGGCATTGCGTTCGATATGTCGAAGGAAGCGATGACCAAGTCCTTTACCTAAATGGGCGTCTTCGATGATACCTGGGATATCGGCGATGACAAATGATTTATTATCCCTGTAGGGTACAAAACCAAGGTTTGGCGTTAACGTAGTAAATGGATATGAGGCAATCTGAGGCTTAGCCGCAGAAACAGAAGCAAGCAATGTTGATTTGCCGGCATTAGGAAAACCTACTAATCCAACGTCCGCAAGAATTTTCAACTCAAGTATTCTCCAACCTTCCTGATGTGGTTCACCCGGTTGAGCATAACGTGGAGTTTGATTGGTAGGTGATTTGAAGTGATTATTCCCCTGGCCTCCCCTACCACCGGGCATCAGTATATATTCCTGACCTTCATTGGTGATCTCAAACAATATATCTCCTGTCTCCGGATCTTTGGCAACAGTGCCTAATGGAACTTCAAGAATAACATCATCTCCATCGGCACCTGTGCATAAATTACCTGATCCAGGCTTACCACTTTCAGCGATGACGTGCTTACGATACTTGAGGTGCAACAAAGTCCATAACTGTCTGTTACCCCTGCAAATCACATCACCTCCCTGACCGCCATCGCCACCATCCGGACCGCCTTTGGCGCTGATCTTATCCCGGTGTAAATGCATTGATCCTGCACCTCCTGCACCGGATTTACAATGGATCTTTACATAATCAACAAAATTCTGGTCAGTGGACATTATTCATGAAGGCTGTCGATGGTGTCACACAAATGATGAAAGATATCATCAATTGTGCCGAGGCCTGAAATCTTGTGGGCCTTCTGCTTTTCATCGTAATACGAAAAAATAGGAGCTGTTTTGGATTGGTATACCTGGAATCGTTTCCGGATCACCTCCGGGTCACTATCATCAGGGCGGTTAGAATCTTTCCCTCGCAGAACGATGCGTTTTACAATTTCATCCTCGGGAACATCGAGCATGATCAGAGCATCGATCTGTTGGTCCATCATACCGAGTAATTGATCCAGTGCCTCTGCCTGTGGCCTCGTGCGTGGGAATCCGTCAAATATAAAACCCTCCGCATCACGATGAGCCATCATTTTGTTGCGCAACATACCTATCGTCACTTCGTCAGGAACAAGCTCTCCACGGGCCATAAACTCATTTGCCTGTATACCCAGTTCGGTGCCCTCCTCCATTTCGGAGCGGAATAATTCACCGGTAGATATATGTACGAGATTATAGGCTTCCTCCAGTCTTTCAGCCTGGGTGCCCTTGCCACTTCCGGGTGGGCCAAACAGTATAAGATTGAGCATAAACGTGTCCATGGATTGCTTATTGGACGTAAAGATAGGCAAGAGTTAGCAGTTGCCAGTTAGGAGTGAGGAGTTAGTAGTGAGAAGTGGGGAGTAATCGGTATTCAGGTAATCGGTATTCAGTATTCAGTATTCAGTAATCGGTATTCAGTAATCAGTATTCAGTAATCGGTATTCAGTAATCGGTATTCAAATTCGTACTGATTTCAGATTACCGTTTACTTTTTACCTTATTGCTTCACGCTTAGGTTACTTATTGCTTACTGAATACTGATTACCGCTTACTGAATACCGCTTA
>JAGOIB010000030.1:0-15252 GCA_017995875.1 Saprospiraceae bacterium | reverse complement strand
GAATACCGCTTACTGATGACTAATTACCGTTCGTGAAAAGCTTAAAGGCTTTGGTCTCACCTTCCCCAATCTGGACACTCATCATATAGACACCTGGTGGTAAATCCAGGCGATCCAATTCATAGGATACAGCATGTGGAATAGTAATATCTTCTCTGACGAGCTTACCTGACATATCAAAAAGCCGTACGATGATCTGTTGATTGACGACACTGCTGAAGCTGATGCCGATCACATCTGCAAATGGATTCGGCAGAACTTCGTTGACGACATCGGGCTCGACATCTCTTCGGACTACAATTGTATCCGTGTAGAAATCATACGCATACCCAAGCGCCTCATTAGCATTGATCACTTTCAATCTGTAATAAATGATGTCTTTAAGGCTTTGATCCACTCTTGAATATTCAGTAGCGAATGTACTTACACCACTCTTGGCAGGTGTTTGTGAGACCTGTGTAAATCCAAACCCCGTATAGGATCTTTCCAGTAAAAACTCCTTGCATTGATACTCGATACCCGTAGTCCAGTTGATAGTCACTTCCTGTTCTGATGAATAAGCGGCATTGAACACCGTCACTTTCGTTTGGAGTTCACCCTCATATTTTGTGATTTGGATATCATCTATCGCTAATCCCTGGGCCTGTTCTTCCTTATCGGCACGGAAGACAAACCTGAAACTTACTGCAGGCTCGCCGACGAGGAAACTGACATCCTTGATATACTGTTTATAACTCAGCTGGGCATTGGTGAAATAAGAATCCCCTTGAGGAAAAGCTCCATTCGCTATGTTGGCATTATGATAATTGTACCAGTTTGGATTGGTCTGATCGCCTAACTGTTGCCATGTGAATCCTCCATCAACGGAGTATTCAACCTGGAAACCATCATTGCGGTTTTGGATGGCATATTTAGCAAAGAATTTAAATTCATAGAGCCCTGTCTCACTAAAATCATACAATGGTGTGTATAGCTCTGCCCTTGTATTGTTTTGGTATAGATTATCATTGATACCTAATACCCATGCATTGGCACCACTGTTGGTTCCATCTTTTCCTGGCTTGGTAGATACCCCTCTTTGAAAACCTGTGCCTTGAACGGTGTATGCTGCGAAATGCTCTGGTTGCGTTTCAAAATCTCCTGCGTAATTGGCACCATCCACCTGATAAGGTGCCGGTAAATAAGGTAGAATTGCAATAGTTTGTGTTTTTAGAATGCTCCCATTAATTTTTAATTCAATAGTGTAAACACCTGGAGCATTGTATGTATGGTTCACCTTGGGTTCAGTGGAAGTGGTATTGTCTCCAAATTTCCATTCGTAGCTGGCAGCATTGACGGATTGTGAACCATCGATGATGATTGGATTTCCTTCATAGCCAATAGGCTGAGCAAGTATTACAGCCGCAGGAGCGGAGAATACATCTGTTGTCATCAAACCCCTTCCGTATGTTGCACCAAGAACCGTTTTATCACTATCCCGCAAGAGAAGCATATCTACTCGAACAAACGGCATCCCATTATCCGGATCGGTTGGTTCCCAATGGGTGGAATTGCCATTGATATCATCTGTAGTCCATACACCGGCATCTGTTGCAATCATAGCACGGTCATGATCTGCAGGGTCAAAAATTGCCCAACGGACCGGAAGGTCAGGAAGATCGCCTTCGATGGAATTCCATTGTACGCCGCCATCATAGGTAACCCATATATTTTCAAGGGAGCTTCCAAAATTAAAGAGGCTGACCAATACATCCTGGGAGGATTGTTTATCCATGTAAATACACGAAACATACGCAGTACTAGGGAAATCTGCAAAGACTGTTCCTGTAACTGACGTACCGGTATTAGCATTATCAACTTTTATGACCTGACCATTTCGTCCACCGAAATAGATACGGTTTGGTTCATTAGGATCCGCCTTTACGGCACTCACTTCAATATCAAAACCGGATATGTCCACATTATCCACCTGGAAAGTATTAATATTCCAGCGAAAGAAATCAATATCACTGCTTCCACTCTCATTGATTTGTCCATAGAGAATATTGGCCTTGTCATCATAACCTGATCGATTGACAAAATCGCCATCAACAGATGCCCCGAGGCCAAAACTGATTCCACCATTTGTTGATAGACCATAGTTTCCATTTTGAGAGGAAACTATCTGGATATTGGATTCCGTCTGATCAATAAAACAGAACATACCGTCACCTCCCCAAGGAGCTCTTGAGGGTGAAAGTCCGGGCTCACTGATGATCAATGAATTATTGTCTTGTGTTCCGCCCATCACATATGGTGAACCCGCATCCGGATGAATAGCTCCTGCATAAAATTGTGTAGTCACATAGCCAAAGCTTTTATCGGTTACGGAAACTCCGCCATTTTCACTGAGCCAGATTCCACCATCGTTACCAAAAAGGACACGGCCTTGTTTCTTTGGATCGAAGGTTATATTGTGATGATCAGGGTGTATATCAAAAGCAATTCCTCTCCAGGTCACGCCTTGAAAAGATGATTCAGATAAAATAACACCACCTGCCAGCAGCCGGAGACAATTGAAAGGATCTGTTTGAATATCCAGGTCATATCCAGCCTGACCATAATCACCGAAAATGGCAGGTTCCGTTTTTGCTGACCAGGATTGGCCACCGTCATTTGAAACGAATGTGCTTGATGAAAACCCACCCACTGCACCGATACAATACATGACATTTGGATCACTTGGACATACAGCCAATTCAACGCGACTGACATTGTCTGGGAACCCCGGTTTTCCTGAACCTATATTGGTCCAATCACCACGATTACCGGTAGTCGATTTAAAAACAGATGTGCTGTTTGACGCATAATACGTGTGGTTAATCTCAATAAAAATGAAATCATGGAAATTATCATTGTTGGCACCAGACAAACCAGACCCTAAAACTTTTTCCCATGTTTCCCCTCTGTCCTGGCTTCGCACCAGACCTGCATAAGCAGTAGCGGCATAGATATCTCCACTGACATCCACAAAAACTTCATTGACTGTCTGGAAAAGACTGTTCTTAGTAGAAGGTAATAATGTGAATGTTTGACCGTCATCTTCTGTTCTGAAAATACCCGCACCTTGTACATCACCTGTGTAGCTTTCTCCAGTAGAAACATAAACTACATTCAAATCATTAGGGTCCTGAGCTATATCCGAGATGGATATACTTTCAAAATAAATACCAAGTTTGGTCCATTCTGGATCAAATTTGGTGATATCTTCTGTTCTCCATAACCCTCCTGAAACACCACCAACCCATATACGGTTACGGCTGGGATCGGCTTCGTCTATCATGATAGCTCTTGTTCGGCCCCCTCTGTTGTTTGGCCCACGTTCCCTCCAGATAGGATTAGCGATACTGCCAGGCATCGATCGGCTCCGTGAAGGAGAGGCTATTCGCCGCTGGCCTTCATCTATGGCTTTGAAAAGTTTGTCATATGGAATGACGCCGAGGTCGACATCTGAGGATGTAAGTTTGTAATCTTCTATGGCCCCTTCAATCCGCTGCTGTTTGGATAATCTTGAATGGGGAAATTTCGGATGATTGACCAGATGGAGGATCATCGCCGTGGAAGAAAGGATTAGAAATGAAAGGACGTAGTAATAATTGCGCATTCTCAGGTTCTTAAGTTAAACGTAATTTGAAAAACGCTTGAGTTAGTTCAAGGTTTAAAATATTTCAGGCTAATGGGTATTAATGATGGATGCAACGTCAAACGATTTTGATATTTCACACTTGCATTCTTATTCATTTCACTAATTTTTGATCATTTTTCATGATATCCTCAGAACCCGGAATGAGTGGGATAAAGTTCCAGCTCCAGGAAGTCTTAACTACCCTTTGACAAGTAAATTATGTCTTACGGCAGTTCCCTCACTAATCATCCTTTTATCGAAGCATATCAACGATAAATGTCTGCAAAGAGATATATAACATGAGAGGTAAAGATAAGTAAATCAGGAAAGCAATTGCATGACTTACCCGTCCAATTGTCTGACAGACGGCATGATATATATTTAGTAAGAAGGGGAAAATGATGAATACTTAAGACACAGGGGTGAATGCTGAAAGTCGGTTGACAAACATCCAGTTGCCATCCATATCAAGATATCCTCCTTCCGGAAAGACCTTCAGAAAGACATTATCCCTGAATTTCAGGCTTTTAGCTTTGTCCGGGCTATAGCGACTCAAGCGATTATAGAGCAAAATACCGCCAGGTTTAAGCAAATCCCTCATGGCTGTTAAGGCCTCCACAGTTTCCAGATCTTCAGGGATTTTGTCGCCTACAAAAACATCAGAGCAGATAATGTCATATTTCCCTTCGTGCCATTCGAGAAAAGAGGCTGCATCGGCGGTAAAAACCTCAACATTGATGTTCCCAGGCCTCAGGACATAGTCGTAAGCAAGCTTTGTGACCAATTCATCGATTTCCACAGCCGTAAAGCGTATGTTTTTTCCAAATTTTTTGACCAGCATGTAAGGGATACTGGCCATGCCCAATCCAAGGATAAGGCAGGATTCATATGAATGGGTAGTCCAATTGAGTTGTTCAAAACTCTTACGGTAATTCGAGTAAAGGTCGCCATAACTATAGATAGCCCCGTCTGTGATGAGCTTGTATCGTCCCCGATGGAGGACGACTTTCAGATGCTGATTATGCTCACTGCTATATTCTGCGACCGGCCATTCGATGAGATGGCTTAGCCAATGTGTAAGCTGTGTTTTGACGCTCACAGGTTAGCGGTACATCAGTGAGAGTTCATAGACCTTCCTCAGGATAGCATCATCATCAGCGGAAAATTCTATATCCCGTCGTGCCATGACTTTTTTAGCAGTGGCGATAGCGTCATCCACCCGATGTGTGATCAGGCCTGAGGCTCCTCCCCAGGTATAGGAGGCTATAAATTTTGGAGGAAACCCCGCGCCATAAATGTTGCAAGCAACGCCTACAATTGTTCCGGTATTAAACATGGTCTGAATGCCAGCCTTGCTGTGATCCCCCATGACAAGGCCCAGGAGCTGGAGTCCTGTATCTCGCATGCTCCGGGTGCTGTAATCCCACATCTTGACGTTGGAATAATTGTTCTTGAGATTTGAGGTTGTTGTACCTGCACCAAGATTACACCATTCCCCGATGATAGAGTTGCCGAGATAGCCATCATGGGCTTTATTGGAATACCCGAGAATCACCACTTCTTTTAGTTCACCACCGACTCTGCATTCCGGTCCAATCGCTGTCGGACCGTAAATCTTTGCACCCATTTTGATGATACTGCCTTCGCCAATAGTAACAGGGCCTCGAATGATGGAACCTTCCATCACTTGTGCGTTTTTACCGATGTAGATAGGGCCGGACTGGGCATTGAGGATAGCACAATTGACTTGTGCGCCTTCCTCCAGGAAGATGTTATCTGCAGCTATCACCTGGTTGTTGGAAGGAATGCTTTGACTGGTTCGTCCTTTGGTGATAAGGTTAAAATCATACTCTATTGTCGCGCGGAGATACAGGAATAGATCCCAGGGATAAGATAGGTGGATGAAAGGCGTATCACCGAGTTCAATCCCGGAGATTTCTTCAATCGATTCGTCACGCAGTAGATTCTCAAATTGGTGACGATTGAGCCTTGCAGCGATGAGGTTGCCATCATCCATCAGTGCCTCATTAGGATCAAGTTGTTCGATCAGCCTGACCAGTCGGTCATTAGGCATGACGGCACCATTGAGGACGAAGTTATCGTCTTCCAGGTGCATGGGGAACCGGGCATTGAGGTAATCGGAGGTGATGTAGGAGGCAGTGCCTTTGAGAAGTTTTTCCCAGCGTTCCCTGATGGTGAAGATACCGGTGCGTAGTTCGGCAACAGGTCTTGTATAACTGAGCGGGAGCATTTGTTCCCGGGATTCGTCATCAAAGAGAATGATATTACGCATGGCTGCTGGGGCGTATTAAAAAAGCCCCGAGAGTATCGGGGCTTTTTGATTATTCTTCAGTTTCTTCTTTTTTAGCAAATTTAGTATTCGCAAATTTCTTGTTGAACTTATCAATTCTCCCCGCGGTGTCGATAAACTTCATTTTACCGGTAAAGAAGGGATGCGACTGGCTGGAAATTTCGAGTTTTACCAATGGATATTCATTACCATCTTCCCACTTGATGGTATCCTTGGTGGCTACACATGACTTGGTGAGGAAAGCGAAGTCGCAGGAGAAATCCTTGAACACGACGTGGCGGTAATTGGACGGATGAATATCTTTTTTCATGGCGCTTTTTGATAATGGACGGCAAAGGTACGCCTTTTTGGATATTGAGGCAATAGAATGGCAGAAATTTATTAAGAAAGATAAAGGTACCATCTAGGAATAATCCAGCCCAGGGAAAAAGGCATCCCGGAAATGCTTAATCTCTGTTGGTTTCCCCGGCTCACCTAAGACCGAAACGATATCAAACCTTATCTCCCATTCATGCCCGACCGACCGCATATAGGCCATCGCTGCATCAATCAAAAGTTTCCGCTTCCGCTGATCTACCATTTCTTCAGGAAGCCCAAAAGCCGAATAGGCCCTGGTTTTTACCTCCACAAAGACCAATACCCCATTTTCCCTGGCTATGATATCAATTTCAGCTCTTTTATACCTCCAGTTTCTCACCACAATGACCAAACCTGATTGTTCAAGCAGGGTGACAGCAAGGCCTTCCCCCCAGGCACCATGATTCTGCTGGATAGACATCAGCTACCAAATTAAAGGGTAATCACGCTTCAGATCAAGGTTTTTTGCCATTTAACCCGTAACAATTGGCTGTTTAGGCCATGTTTTGTGAAAAATTGCCTTGTTTTACACGCAAATAAGTATCATCGAATACCTCTAAACATACTTTACCTATGATGAATCAATTGATCGAGCGTTTTATGGATCAGCTGGAAGAAGCTGTGGAAATAGGAAGAAACGCAAACATCCAACCGGCTGCCAAAAACATCACACACATATATGTTGCCGGCCTGGGCGGTTCAGGTATAGGAGCGGATTTCGTATCCTCTTTCATCATGGATGAATGTAAACTCCCTTTCCTGGTGAGAAAAGGGTACCATGTGCCTGCCTTTGTCGGACCAAACACCCTGGCAATAGCCAGTTCATACAGTGGCAATACTGAGGAAACCCTGATATCGTATGACCAGATCAAAAACCAGGGGGCACGCATCATTTGTGTTGCTTCCGGTGGCAAGATCATCGAAAAAGCAAAAGCGGATGGCTTTGACTACGTCCAGGTTCCTGCCAACTGGCCTTCTCCCAGAGCTTGTCTCGGCTATTCGCTTACATCTCAGCTTTGGGTACTTCATCACCTTGGACTGATTTCCGATCGTGCCATCAAGGATGTTCAATCCGCTATCAAATTATTAAGAGCTGAGTCTGATGATATAAAGAAGCAAGCTGAGAAAATAGCTAAGCAGTTGCATAACCACATCCCGGTGATATACATTGAAGACCGGATGGAACCGGTTGCTGTACGGTTAAGACAACAGATCAATGAAAACAGCAAAGCTCTGTGCTGGCATCATGTGGTCCCTGAAATGAACCACAACGAGCTGGTCGGCTGGACTGAAAAAAATAAGGATCTCATTGTACTCTATCTCCGTAATGATGATGATTACTCAAGGAACGCAGTGAGGATGGACATCAACAAAAAAATCATTGGTCAATATGCTGATGACATCATCGAGGTGTATTCCAAAGGAAACAATGTAATTGAAAAATCGCTTTATCTCGTTCACCTCGGCGATTGGATCTCCTGGTACCTTGCTGAATTGAGAGGGGTTGATTCGCTTGAAGTGAATGTGATTGATTTTTTAAAGGGAGAGCTAGCTAAATTGTGAGTTGTCAATTGTGAGTTGTCAGTTGTGAGTTGTGAATTGTGAATTGTGAATTGTGAGTAAAAAAAGCTGACGGCTGAAAGCTGATAGCTGACAGCTATTTTACGTACTTTTGAAGTGAATTATATCAAACCATTGAACATATGTTATCATTAGAAGGAAAAGTTGCTATTGTCACCGGAGGATCCAGGGGAATAGGCAAAGCAATCGTGGATGCATTTGCATCAGAAGGAGCTTCCGTAGCCTTCACATACCTTTCTTCCCGCGAACGTGCAGAAGGAATTGCCGCTGAATGGAAAGCTAAAGGCCGAAATGTCATTGCCTGTTATTCAGATGCAAGCTCATATGTTCATGCCGAATCATTAGTACCATCCATCCTCGAACAATTTGGCAGGATTGATATCCTGGTCAATAATGCCGGCATCACCAACGATACACTTCTCCTTCGTATGGATGAGGAGCAGTGGGACAGTGTCATCGATACTAATCTGAAATCCGTTTTTAATATGACCAAGCAGTGCATCAAGGTCATGCTGCGGCAGAAATCAGGATCCCTTATTCATTTGAGTTCTGTGGTTGGTTTATTTGGCAATGCAGGACAGGCCAATTATGCAGCTTCCAAAGCAGGTATTGTTGGTTTCAGCAAATCTGTTGCGAAAGAAATCGGATCGCGTAACATCAGGAGCAATGTCATTGCGCCAGGCTTTATCGAATCTGATATGACCGGAGAGCTTGATGAAAATACACGCAAAGCTTTTCTTTCTAACGTACCATTGGGCCGCTTAGGTAAAGCCGAAGAAGTTGCCAGGCTTGCCGTTTTTCTCGCATCGGATATGTCCTCTTATATTACAGGACAGACGATCAGTATCTGCGGAGGTCTAAATACCTGATCATGTACAGACTTGTTACAGCTTCGCTGTGCATAGTCATGCTTGCAGCCTGCAGTCCGAAAATGATTGTACGCCCCGCCACGGCTGATGATATAGTCTTGCTACCACGTTCAACGCCCAGTGACAAAACCAGTCCCTGCTATGCTCCATTATCATATGTAGCCCATCCCGAGCTGATACGTATGAAATACATACGTGTCAACATCCATTTTATGAATTCTACGGATGGCCGGTACAATATGCCTGAAGAAGAAACTGCTGCATATGCCAGAGACTGGATGTTTGCAGCTAATGACAATCTAAACAAAAACATGAAGATGTTTCTTCCACATGGAAATGAAACACCTGTCATCCCTATTCCATACCGGTATGTTATTTCACCCGATCCATCTGTGCCCGGCGATGATGGTGTGTACTATCATATCGATGATGAATTGTGCTATGCCGTAAAGACTGGAAGAGAACGAAACATCAGTGACATGCGTGTCATTGAAAAATATGCTATCCGTGATGATTCCGTGATGAATATATTTCTCCAAACACACCAATTGGATAGCATTAAGTCGCCAACCTACAGACCTGATGCTTCAGGGATTTCTTTGGGTAGTTCGGTTAAGATTTTTGGCCGATGGCATGAGCGGCCCAATGTATGGGGACTACGGGGTATCACCAATCATGAGATTGCACATTCCCTTGGCTTAGCACATACATGGGGAGGACATGATGGATGTGATGACACACCAGCGCATCCCAATTGCTGGAATATCACCGAGACACCTCCCTGCGATTCATTGTATTCCAACAATATGATGGATTACAATGCCCATATGGGCGCCCTCACTCCTTGCCAGATCGGAAAAATACTAATGAACATGACAAGGCTTGGATCCATTCAACGTAATGTTCTCGAGCCAAGATGGTGCGTATTAGATACAAGTGCCACGATCACCGTCAGTGATAGCGTTCGCTGGGAAGGTAGTGCAGATCTCGAAGGCAATGTTATTATTGCAGCAGGCGGCATCCTGGAAATCGGTTGCAGGGTTTCGATGCCGGAAGGTGCTACCATAAAAATATTTCCCGGCGGCAAACTCATTATTCTCTCAGCTGGTAAACTCCACAATTCCTGCAACGGGACATGGGGCGGTATTGAATTGGTCAAAGAAGGAAAGCACATTGGAAGCTTGTCCATCATGGAAGGTGGGCTTATTGAAAACACCCCTCAACCATTGCGTAAACAGCCATGAAATCATCCAGGCTGATTTTCCCAGCGTTTCTGCTGATCACATTGATCACCTATTTCCCAACCATAGGAGCAGGATTTGTTTATGATTTTGTAGGATGGCAACGGGTGTACAACCTTGGCAGCTTTTCCGATGTGTGGCATTCCTTTGGTTATAAAGGCAATCATCAGGTATTGCATTTCTTCTTCTATTCGATCTATTCCATTTTTCATATTCAGGGCCTGCCCTGGTATCTGATCTTTTGCAGCCTGCATGCTTTCAATGGTTGGCTGCTATACAAATGGTTACTTCAATTAACCGGTCGATGGAAAATTCAACTGCCTGAATTATTTGCAGCTGGTTGGTGTGTCCTGTTTCTCATTCATCCATATAATGTGGAGCCTGTTGTTTGGAAGGTCTGCGTTCATTACCTGTTATCGTTGTCTGCTGTATTGGGTGTATTACTGGTCCTACCTAAATATATTGAAACCGGTCAGCGAAGTGCTTTTTGGACTGTGTTGCTGTTCTACACACTTTCCTTATTTCTCCTTGAGATTTCATTTATTACTCCGGCACTGATCACTATACTACTCGTGATAGAAGCCTTAGCATTTTCATCAGGCAAACGTATCATCCAGCGTTCAGCCAAAGTAGCATCGTGTATGTGGGGTCTCCTGGCCGGATATATTGTGTTTAACAAACTGACGATAGGCACTGTGGTCGGCCATTATGGGAGTAAGACACATTTGAAAATGGATATCATCGGCATGATGTCTGCCGAAGTAAAATACCTGGTTAAACATGTGTTCGAAGCCAGGTTTTTTTCCTTCAAAACAAAAAGTCTGTTGTTTGACAACATCCTTTCTTCTGCTGAACTGACTTTCTTCCTTCTAGTACTTTGCCTCTCCGTTTGTATCCTGTACCTCATACGGGTTAAAAAAATTGCACCACGCTGGCACCTGGTATTTTTTGGAACGGTAGCCTCCATGTTATATGTATTGCCAGTCTCCAATATCTTCTTTTACCATCTTCATATCGGCATGAATGACAGGTACAGCTATTTGCCACTCGCATTCTTAATGCTTCCCGCTGTCATGTTATTGTATAAATCGCCAAAATGGATAAGTTGGACCCTGACGATAATACTTCTAGTGGTGAATCTATATTTCCAACAAAAAACAAATCGATACTGGAAGGAATCTACAGAGGTATTGCAACATTTGAAAGATACTTACCGATGGAATAATGCAAGTCATGTATTTATCCTAAACAGCCCTGACAATCTTAACGGGATCGTGATGGCCTCGATCTATGCTGAGCCATCAGGAATAGATGAATTGATCGACCAGCAAACACCAAAGCCTAATACAGGGATTATGTTTGACATATTCCAATACAACATGACCACACCAGAGGATGGCGTGAAAGTGGAACAGACAGGACCTATGCAGCTCAAGGTGACTTTCCATCAATGGGGCAACTGGTGGCATCGCGATGGCATTGGTGCAAGTAGCTATGAAAATGAGTATTACAAAGCTGAGATACTTGATTATCCATACCAGGTTACGTTCAAGCAATTTCCGGAAGGCAGTGTTATTATCTACCAGGATGGATCAGAATGGAAAGAATTTAAGTTAGAAGTTAGCAACTAGAAGTTAGCAGTTAACAGTGGGCAGTAATCAGTCAGCAGTTGGTAGTCTGCAGTCAATAATATGGGTGATGGTCGATTTTTGTAGGGTCATGTTGCACCCGACCATACAAAAACGTGTTGGCCGGGATGAATTACTACAAGGCGGTCAGAGACCGCCAACAAATGATTGTTCACTAGTTGTGATTTAGATATTGTTTTGAAGTTTGGAAACTTCAAAAAGCGAAGTCTGACATCTTACATCTGGAGTCTGGCATCTGACATCTGGCATCTGACGTCTAAATTTATCCAATGAAAGAGCAACATACCCGGGGGATACTTGCAACAGTGGTGGCAGCGCTTATCTGGAGTACATCAGGTGTATTGATCAAGCTCATACATCAGGATGCCTTTACGATACTATGCTATCGGAGTATGTATGCAGGCATTCTATTCCTTTTGGTTTTCAGGCAGGAAGCATTGCGGATTGATAAGAGGGCTGTATTGATCAGTTTGTTTTATGCCCCGTTGTTGATTTGCTTTGTTACGTCGACCAAACTGACTACTGCAGCGAATGCGATTTTTCTTCAATACATAGCACCAGCGATCGTACTTGTCATTGAACCCAGAATCCTTGGGATCCGGATGAAGCGGTATAACATCATAACAGTCGTGTTATGCATTATGGGTCTATCCTTTTTCTTGTTTGAACAAAAAGGCACAGGTCATCATTGGCAAGGCGATGGAATTGCATTGCTCTCAGGCTTCTTTTCTGCAGGTATGCTTTTGTCATTGCGTTTCAGTAACCGATCGCAACAAATGAGTGGAATACTGCTTGGAAATATCTGGGTGGTGCTGATCACTTTACCATTCTTTATCAAATCACCTGCCGCCACCGGAACAGAACATCTCATGCTTGCGTTTCTGGGATTGATACAGATCGGTATTGGATTTCTGCTATTCACATACGGACAGCGTAGGATTCCTGCAGTCGAAAGTTCACTCATTGCGATGATAGAACCCATCTTCAATCCTGTTTGGGTATTGATCTGGTATGGAGAAGCACCTTCTGTTTGGTCGGTAATCGGAGGCGTGATCATCCTGACGACACTCGCTGCAAGAATGTTATTTCTTAAAAGATTGGAATCAAGATCTGTTCCTACCTAAATGTTTACCCCTTATCCTGTTGGGCAAAAACTTTCCTGAGCAGGTCGGTGGTACGCTGTGATTGATCTTCCCTTATTTTTGCTTCCTTCACTTCAATGAGACTAAACAATCCATCGAGTGCTTTATTGTTGACATAATCATCAAGATTCGGATTCGCTTTCTTGACGAATGGGATATTGTTGTATGCATTGATGACTGTCTTCCAATATTCACGAGCATTGACTTCATCGAGGGATGATTGAATGACCGGGAGAAAGGTGGTATACAATGCCGGACGTGTTTGGGTTGACAAATAGGTAGTAGCTGCATTTTTCTCACCCAGCAGGATGTTCATTGCATCACTTATGGTCAGGGATGTAATTGCATCAACAAAGATAGGAGTGGCTTTTTTAGCAGCGATTTCTGCAGCCTTATTCATCTTGTCAATCAATTGCTGTTCGACATCCTGAAAACCGGGTACCATTTTGACTTTAGAGATGATATACTTCGCTTCCTCAGGAATGATGATTTTATAAGGACTGTCCAGATAGCCATTTGTCGCTGACAATTTGTCTACAGCTTCATTGACGCCAAATTCGAGAGCCTGCTTTAAACCCATGCTGACATCACCCTCTGCAATAGGTGATACAGCCTTTGTGGCCTTATTGAGTAAATCTTTGAATTGGGCATGACCTGCATTTGGAAACAAGCCAATACTCACCAATAGGAACATGGCGATTTTAATGTGTAACGGATTTATTTTCATCATAGGTGTAATAACGCAAAAAACCGATTTACGGAACAGCAAAGAGGGTTAATTAACGAGAACTTAACCAAAATAAAGGTTTACGGCAGGCTTCCTACCATAAACGATGCTGTAAAATCAGAGCAACTCCCTTAAAAATCAAAGAGTTCAATATCAAAAACCAGGACAGAATTGGCCGGGATACTCCCAACCGCCTGACTGCCATAACCAAGATTAGATGGGATAATTAAGGTGCCTTTTCCCCCCTTTCCAAACAAGGGAATACCTTCCCGCCAGCCCAGGATCAGCTGATCAAGACGGTATGTAAAAGATGGATTTGAATCAAATACATCCCCATTGAGGAGCGTACCCGTATAGGAGATCGTGATGACGTCAAGACCTGTTGGATGCTCACTATTGCCTGGCTCGTCAATGACATAAAAGAGTCCTGATGCAGTGGAATCCGCCTGCAGATTATGATCTGCAATATAATTCCGGATCTGTTGTCTTTGATCAACTTCCGGTTCGTCCTTGCCGCAGGACCAAAATGTGATCAATGATAAACATGCCAGGACAGAAAGGGTCAGTAATTTCATTTTCATGTTACTTGTAACGATTAGGGGCGCAAAGATGCTTCCAATAATTGATTTTTTGAAATCATAATTAAAGGAAATCCTGATTTCCCATTGAAGTCTTTGACAATCAAAACGTATTAAAAATCCTATAGCTTGTGTGTAACCATAAAATTCAGGTAGACAGAAAATGGCTTGCCAGGATAATAATACCTTGGCTGTGCACCCGGAGCATTGATCTGGTACATCGATGCATAATCGACATTAAAAATATTATGGATATTGCATGAAACAGATCCATCCCATCGGCTTCCCATGGCAAACAAGTAACTCGCTCCCATATTCCATAGTTGATACCCATTTCCCGTTATAGTATTGGCATCATTCAGAAACACTTCTGAAACCCATTGATGATCTATATGCATATTCAATTTTTCAGAGGGAAGAAAGTTTAGCCGGCTAAACGTATGATGCAAGGGTGAACCCGGCAATTGATTTCCACCATGATCGACTCCAGCTTCGACAAACTCATCAAACGTGTAATGTCCAAATGTATATGCTCCTTCCAATGAAATCAGACCGGAAGAAAATGTCCACTTGTATTCCAATTCTATACCTTCATGCAGGCTACTGCCTCCGTTGAGTTTCATAAAAATATCATCCTGAATACGTTTGGTGATCACCGTGTTTTCAATATTCATGCTAAACAATGATAGTTTTACAAAAGTGGAATTTGGCTTTCCTGCTTTAAAACTTATCTCCCTGCTCCATCCGGTTTCCGGTACGATATCATAATTGATATAACCTTCTGCATCTAAAATATCCTCCAGGGATAATGAAGAATAACCACGACTCAAGGACCCTGCAATGGAAATAGTTGGAAGAATGGCATAATTGATGCCAATGGTGGGAAAGAAATCAACCGACTCCTGCACTGTCTGGTTAAATTGAGCCAAACGACTTGATGCAAGGGAAAGTCCACCAAACAAAAACCATTTTTGCCCAAAGGTCCATTCCGATTGCACAAATGCATTGATATACGATCTTGATTCTTTGTTAAAAGTTAATGTGTCCCCTGCTTCTCCACCATCCAGTGTTTCATACGTACTGAAATTATAGTTTTCATGAAAATATTCAAATCCACCCGTAATGCTTCCCTG
>JAGOIB010000143.1 GCA_017995875.1 Saprospiraceae bacterium | reverse complement strand
CATGGCCCGCTTCCTAATGGCATCTCAACGCCAGCGATCTTTCCGGTATACAATGAAGATGGTAGTTATAATCAGGATGGCCCTTATTCCAATGCAGTCTCTATCGCCAATGAAGCTATCAATGAAAATTTTGCCAATCGCGTCTTAGGAAATATCTATGCTGATTATCAAATCGTCCCGGGACTTTCATTTAACACACAATGGGGCATTGACTTGTTAAATTTCCGCGAGCATGCATATGAATCTATCAAGACGGTCCAGGGTGCTAAATACAATGGATTAGGTTTTGAGACGTATTCCAATGTTTCCAACCTGGTATCCAACAATTTTCTGAAGTATCACAAGGATTTCAATCAACAAATGCTTGAGTTGCAGGCAGGATATAGTTTTGAGCAATATCAATCACGCAGTTCATTTATCAGGGCACAGGACTTTGCTGATCCTTCACTGGAATATATTAATTCAGCCGCCACAATAGTTTCTGCAAGTACTGATGCACGTGATGCCGGTTTGCAATCCTTTATCTTCCGTGGCAACTACACGATACGCAATACTTATTTATTTTCCTTGTCCGGCAGGATTGACGGATCGTCTAATTTCAGTGAAAACAATCGGTACGGATTTTTTCCTGCTGCTTCTGTGGGTTGGCGGATTTCCGAAGAAGGATTTTTTAATGTAGGCGCCATTTCGGAACTCAAGATCAGGACGAGTTACGGCCTGACCGGAAATGATGATATCCCACCATTCCTCTATGCTGAAGTCTATGGAAATACTTCGTATGCAGATCAGCCGGGTATCTATCCTGCCAATATTCCAAATCCTGATCTTAAGTGGGAATCAACTGCGCAATTTGATGTAGGTATTGACCTCGGATTATTTGACGACAGGGTGCTGATCACAGCTGATTATTATAACAAGCAAACAAAGGACCTGTTACTCGACAGGCCATTGCCTACCTCTTCGGGTTTTGCATCGATAACAGAAAATGTAGGACAGGTGGAAAACCAGGGTGTCGAATTATCCCTGACGACGGACAACCTAAAAAATTCCGCGCTTCGGTGGCAGACATTGTTAAATGTTTCAGCCAACCGAAACAAAGTCGTGGAGTTGTATAATGACCAGCCGATTGATGATCTGGGCCGTGGAAGTAACCGGATAGAAGAGGGTGAGCCCATCGGTATTTTTTACAGCTATGAATGGCTTGGTATTGATCCTTCTACGGGAGCGGTGGTTTTTGCGGATAAGAATTTTGATGGAAAAATTACCACTGCGGATCGAACGAAAGTCGGTAATCCTCATCCGGATTTTATTTATGGATTTACCAATATTTTTACCTTCAAGAATTTTGATCTCAATATATTTTTCCAGGGTTCGCAGGGTAATGATGTATTCAATGGATCAAGACTTTTCCTTGAATCATTGCAGGGAGGAGACAATCAATTGGCTGTCATCAATGATCGCTGGCAACAGCCCGGAGATATCACCAATATTCCGGCTGCAACGAATGATCCGCAGCTTGCGGCTTCCAATGTAAGAGTCTCATCTCGTTTTATTGAAGATGGCTCTTACCTGCGACTGAAAAATCTAACTTTTGGGTATACATTTAAAGTCGGAGATAAATTGAAAAAATCCATTTCAGGATTTCGATTATACGCTACCGGGCAGAATTTATTTACACTGACCAAATACTCCGGACTTGATCCTGAAGTCAATTACAGGGGAAATGACAATGCCGTCATCGGTACTGATTTCTTCACCTTTCCCCAGGCACGTATTTATTCCTTTGGCCTCAACCTGACCTTTTAAGATGAGAAAAATAATAGGTTATACCATTTTGCTGTTTTGCTTTACCTCCTGTAATGTGCTGGATGTGGAGCCGTATAATACCATTCCTGCAAGCGAGGCATTTAAAAATGCTGCTGATCTGGAACGTGGCATACTTGGCGCATACTCTTCTTTGCAGAGCCTTGGCTATTATGGCAGGACGTATGGGATATTCGCTGACCTTGCTGCAGACAACCTCGTGCATCCGGACAATGCTACTGCTGTAGCATATGCTGAAGTGGACAACAATGCGATCCTGCCGGAAAACACTTCTGTGGATGGCATCTGGACAGCAATATATGATGGTATCAATGTGGCCAACAATGTCATTTCAAAAGTCCCTGGCATTCCTGGCCTGACGGAAGGTGAAGCCACGAAGGCATTGGGGGAATTATATTTTATCCGCGCCTTGCACCACTTCAACCTGCTCAATTATTTTGGTGCCATACCTTTCAAGTCCATTCCAACTGCCGGTGTCTCCAATGTGAATGTCCCACGTGATGAGGTGGATTTTATCTATGACAGGATCATTCAGGATCTGCAGTTTGCCTCAACTAATTTGCCACCGACAGGTAGCAAGATCCGTGCTTCCGGATTGGCTGCAGATGCCTTATTGGCCAGAGTCTATCTCTACAAAAAAGATTATACAAATGCCTCAGCATCGGCGTTTAAGGTTATTACCAGTGGTTCATTTTCTTTACTTCCTTCGTACGAAAGTATATTTGAAGGAGAAGAGACGGCAGAATCCATATTTGAAATTGATTTTACAGCTCTTGACAGAAACCGTATAGCTGAGTATAATTTCCCGTTGACCGAAAATGGAAGAGGTGAGGTAGCTCCTTCACCTGAGTTGGTTGGAAGCTATGAAGTGGGTGATGAGCGGTTTGCCGCAACATATACCTATTCGGGAACTGCACCTTATGTCATAAAATATGATGATCTTGGTACTGGAGCAGACAATGTGATCGTATTGCGATTGGCAGAAATGTATCTCATACGTGCTGAAGCAAATACGCATCTCGAAGGCAATATGGTAACGATCAAAAGTGATATCGACCAGGTCCGGAACAGGGCAAGCCTCGGCAATGTCAATGCCAATACATATGCTGATATCTTACAAGCGATTGAACGTGAGCGACGATTCGAATTTGCGTTTGAAGGCCATCGTTGGTTTGATCTGGTTCGCACTGGAAGGGCCGTGGATGTGCTGAGTACTGTAACGAATATCAACCAGACACTTTTTCCCATTCCTTTGAGTGAAATACTGACGAATACAAATCCCGGTATGTATCAGAATCCCGGTTATTAAATAAATACTTGACAAAAAACGAATTATGAAAACGAAACACTTTTTCCTCCTGACAATGCTCTCAGCGTTTGTCATCCTCAATGCATGTAAGAAAGATGATGATCCGGAACCAAGCCCCAATGCCGGATTTACAACAAGCAAAGACACTGCAGTCGTTGACGAAGAAATCCAGTTTACCAACACCTCCTCCAATGCGACTTCCTTTGTCTGGAGTTTTGGTGACGGCAATTCTTCTACAGAAGCTTCGCCTAAGAAAACATATGCTACATCAAATTTATTTGTAGTGACATTGTCAGCAACAGGATCCGGTGGAACAGAACTTTTTACAAAAAATATCAGGGTATTGCCATTCAATTCATTTACAGTATTGGATGAGACTAATCTTGTCAACAATGTTCCTGTGCAGTTTTCTAATGATTCGAAAGGAGCTACTTCCTATGAGTGGTCGTTTGGCGATCCTGCCAATTCTACTTCGACCCAGGAGGATCCGACGTTTACGTATGCATCTGGTGGAACATACACGGTTACCTTGAAAGCCAATGGCGCAGGTGGACAAAGTGTTTCCAGTAAGACTATCACAGTTAATCAGACAGCGGCTGCCAAACAATTATTTTTTATTGAGTATAATACTTCGCTGATCAGGAAGTTGTCGTTGGATGGGAGCGGTACTACGGCCAATGTGCTTGACATCACAGGTTTTGGCGGAGCGGGAATGGCTTATGACCAGGCAAATGATAAAGTTTATTTCAGTGACTTTGAAGTAGTACCTGAAGGTAAGATCTGGCGTATGAACAGCGATGGCAGTGGATTAGTCGCGATCGTAACCGGCTTGACGGATCCATATGGTGTTGCCCTGGATACGGATGCAGGAAAGGTGTATTGGGTAGATGATCTTGGTAATGTATCTCGTGCAAACCTCGACGGTTCATCCCAGGAAATAGGTATAGTCAATATTACAGATGGCCAGCTTCGTGCTATTGCCCTTGATCTTGATAATGACAAGATGTATTTCTATGAAGTGAATTTAGAGAATCTGTATATGGCCAATCTCGATGGTTCCAATCCGGTGGCAATTGTCACAGGCGTGTATGGCTATGGAATACTTGTGGATGCAGTTAATGACAAGATCTATTTTGAAGATCAGAATTCAGCTACACTGATACGTGCCAATCTTGATGGCTCAGGCCAGCAAGTCATTGATGCCAATGGCACGAGGATGTATGGATTGGCGATTGATTATACAGACAACAAGTTGTATTGGTCAGGTCGTGATTCAGGACAACTGAACAGAGCTAATCTCGATGGCAGTAGCCCTGAAGTTTTGCTGATGGATCTGGATAGCCCGAGAGGAATATTTATAAAACAATAAGCATGCGCAGGATTCACATCTTACTTTTCGTAGCGATTAGTTTTATTTTCGTTGCCAATGGTTGCGAGGAGGACGATTACCCCGTACCTCCGGCGAGCACAGTTCCGGCTTTCACCTTTGTAGTAGATAATGATGCTGTTGCTCCTGCAACCGCCACATTCACGAATACATCGATCGTCCCGGAAGTGGCTGGGACAGTCACCTATTACTGGAATTTTGGTGATGGGGGATCTTCCGGAGATGTGAATCCTGTTCATACCTATCTGACACCAGGTGCATTTGACGTAAAACTTGTTGCAGTGACATCATTATCACTGGAGATCAAGGAGACCTCTCATACCCTGGTGATTAAAGATCCCAATGCAAGCGGCACACCGATCTATTTTACAGATGGAAGTCTTGTCTTCAAGTCATTGGTGACTTCGCAGCCACCCATCTTTGAACAGCTCCCGGTTTCTGGTATACAAGACTCGTATGGAATGACACTCGACACCATACATTCACTGTTGTATATCAGCGACTATGATGGTGGCCAGATATTGCAAAGTGATCCTGATGGTAAAAACCAGGTTGTGTTCAGAAGTGGATTATCAGGACCTAATGGCCTGGCTATTGATTATCAGCACAACCATTTGTATTGGGATACAGATAGTGGTATACAGCGTGGTGATCTGGGTAATAGTGATGTCAATCAGTTAGAAGATTTTGTTACCGGGCAGGCGAATGATCCGGATGGATTATCCATTGATCCTTTCACGCAAACGTTATTCTGGATCAATTATAATGGTGGTGTCTGGCGAAAGAAACTTGATGGATCCGGTGA